>DASVIU010000102.1:0-2534 GCA_036386275.1 Bacteroidota bacterium
CGTGACCCGCCTACCGCGTTTCCTTGTGGGTCGTGTGCTGGCCGCAGTGCCTGCAGAACTTCTTGTACTCGACCCGCCCGGTCTGCTTCTTCTTGTTCTTGGTGGTTGAGTAGTTGCGCCTCTTGCAGTCGATGCATTCCAACGTAATGATGTCTCGCACGGCGTCGCCTTACGGTTCTGTGATGTCGATACGCTTCTCTGCTGAGCTTGCGACCGGGATTGAACCGGTGACCTCTTCCTTACCAAGGAAGTGCTCTACCAACTGAGCTACGCAAGCAGAAGAGCGATTGAATATGGAAAATCGAAAATTGACCCTCACGAGAGCGGGAGACGGGACTCGAACCCGCGACCAACAGCTTGGAAGGCTGTGACTCTACCAACTGAGTTACTCCCGCAACGATCCACATATCACGACCTCTGCCTGCCGGAAGATCATCGACAGGATTCCATCGGAGGTGGGCAGGGGAGGATTCGAACCTCCGAAGGTGCGAGACCGACAGATTTACAGTCTGTTGCGTTTGACCGCTTCGCTACCTGCCCGACTGGACTCATGGAGACCCAATACCTGCGCCGGGCCCGGACATTTCTATTCTCAAGAGCTGGCGATGGGACTCGAACCCGCAACCTGCTGATTACAAATCAGCTGCTCTACCAATTGAGCTACGCCAGCAGGCAAAACCATACGCCCCCCGTCCCCTCGAGCATCAGGTGGCGGGTAATCACTATGCCTGCAATGGGTTAGGATTTGAGAGCTGAGCATATTAATATAACAAATTCCAGTTCAGAGTCAACACCAAACTGTCTCCCGGATCCGTTTCGCGACTTCGGGGGAGGGTCGTTAGTGCGGGAGGAGCGCCGCCAGCCTGCGGCCCCTGGGAGAGGCCGGATCGTACAAACTGGCGTTTTCGAGACATTTCCGGGCTTCCTGCGCGTCATGGAAATTCGTTAGGAAATACTCTCCCCGCGAAAGAAACGACTCCGCATACAGCCGGCGTATCGTATCCTCCAGCCTCCCCCCCCGGGAGAATGGCCGGTAGGTGAATGAAGGGACGGGGGACGGGATTTCCCCCTGGACGGCAGAGAGCCGGAACGCGAGCCCCTCCGGCAGCCTGGCGAACCCCCGCGTGAACCCGGGCTCGATTTCCCCCGTGACGTACACCGGGTGAGCGATAATGCTGTGATGTATGAAAGACTCTATCATCCCGACATATCTCGCCTGGATCTGGGCGGGATCATACGGCAGGCCGTGCTCAAAGAGGTCCACCTGGGCAAGGAAGGCGTTCACCTCGGGCCTCGAAGAGGCAACGAGCCACGGCCGGCGACGTTCCAGTTCTTTCAGGTACCAGGAACGCCTCAGGAGCTCTTTGTCGATCACCGTGACGTCAGGACGGAAGTGTCCCACTATCTGATAGTAGTAGGACGCCGACACCCAGTAGTCCCACTGGTAGGAAATGGCAACGGCATCCGGCTTGAGGGATGAGAACATGTTCATCGTATAGTCTTCAACCAGGTGATCGTCACTCTCGTCGGCATCCCGGAAATGCGCCACGAGCGGTATGGCACAGATGCAGAGAATCACCGGGGAAACCAGATTCCCCGTCCGGGGGAACCGCTGAGACGCCAGCGCCGCCGCCGCCGAAAGTCCGACCGCAGCGGTCATCCCCACGCAGATATCTGCAAGGAGAAAATATGAATCTATGTCATGGATGTCGTAATTCGCCGCGTAGGCGATGCAAACGAAGAACAGCAGAGCCACGCCGATCGCCAGGCGCCGGTTCCCCCGCCAGAGCACAAATGATCCCGCAATCGACAGGAGAAGTCCCACGTACGCAAATTCGCCCGGGAGGCCCCGGATGAAATATGAGAGCTGCCTCCCGACGACATCCATTGAAGAGAACATCCAGACCTGGTATTGTTTCCCGCTGACGTGCCACAGGAAACGCTCCAGGTTGACGGCGTATCCCCAGTTGAGCGGCGGAAGCCGGGATGCGCGGAGAGGAACGTAGAGATACAGTGAGAGGCCGGCCAGGAACGGAAATGACATTTTCAAAAGCCGGTTCCACGATCCGCGCGATCCTCCGTGACGGGCAAAGTACAGGTAGAGTAAGGCGGGCGCAAGGAGGACTGTTGTCATATGATTCGTAAACGCGAGTCCGACAGTGTAGGCAAACAGGTACCATGAGCGCCCGCCGGGCGCTTCCCCCGGCAGGGGAAAACCCGAGCGGAAGAATTGCAGGAGGATGAGAGAGACCAGAAGGAGATGGAGGGGGTATACTTCCACCTCGAGGGCCTGGGACCAGTACGATGCCGAGAATGCGAGAATGAGCGCCCCGCCGCACGCGGAGACCACCGGGAATGATCCGGCGGAAGCCCTCCTTCCGGTGAGGAGGATGACGCGCCGGAATACGAGGACCAGAATCCCTGCTGCGGCCGAACAGAACAGGGCAGCCATGAAGTTCAGTCGGGCGATTTCCAGGTGCGCCACGGGGAGACGGGAGAACACCCACCCCAGGAGCGTGTAGAGCGGATATCCC
>DASVIU010000103.1:0-2943 GCA_036386275.1 Bacteroidota bacterium
CACGGCCCCCCTTCCCGCAACGACGGTATCCACTCGTGCATATATCCCTCCGGAATCAACAGGGCTCACACCGGACTGCACGGCCCTGTTCCGGTCACCCCCCGCCTGCTCGAGAACCTGTCGCGCGCTGTCTGTCACCGTGAAGTCGATCGGTGCGTCTGGATTGTCCGCTTCCCGTACGAACGTGAAAGTGAACCGGGCCTTCCCGTCAAAAAAGGAAGACGCTGACTGTGCCGCAAAAAGAGACCTGGAATATTGCCTGTCGGTGTATTCGTAGTCCACTGTGATCCGCGACGCAGAGGTGATCAGCCGCCGGGGCATAAACGTCAGTTCTCCCGTCGAATAGTCGATTGTGTAGTCGTTGGTCTCCCCGCGTGTCTGTATCTCCCCGTTGACGTACACCTTCTCGGTCCCTGCAATCACGATGATCGCCCGCTCCCCGTTCTTCCCGGTGAGGAGATACGGTCCCTGGACCGCATCCAGCCCGTTGAACTGCATTGTGTTGAATTTTCCGCGGGTCACGGCCCCCGCGATCAGGACCGACTCCCCTGCAGATCCGAACCGGTAGTCCGCCGTCCCTTTCGCTCCCTGCAGCTTCCTGCTGAGCCTGGAGAACTCCTGCCCGTTCAGGTCCAGGACAAAATCTCCGAGTGTCGCAGCGAGGTTCGTGCTCCGTATCTCGATAAACACCTTGTCGAATTCCTGGAGCGTCTGGGTCGTCCCTTCCGGCTGGATCGGTGTATTGTCATCAGTCAGCGAGGCTGCAACGTCGATATCCGATCCGAGTTTCCCCGAAAGCTGCATGCGGAATCCCGAGTTCAGAGAGAGGTCCCTGTTCGATCCCACCGTGAAACCCCGGACGATTGATCCGCTCTTCTGCAGGTTCGCGCCGAATATGTCATCAATCGTGAATCCGCCCCGGGGGCGGGCAACCCTGAGCGAGTCTTTCCCCGTGCTGTCCCTGAGTGTGATGAGCGATCGCCGCGCGTAAAAGGGCTGGAATCGAAAGGGGAAGTATTCGTAGCGCACTGTGAGGGTGTGGCCGGCCGGAGTTGAAGATGAGAAGAGACGCGCCAGGAACAGGCTGTCAAGCCTGAGCGTCCCGAACCTGTACGAAAGGGAGTAGTCGGTTCCGCGGCGGAGCACCCGGACGCTGTCGAGGAGCAGCGTGTCGGTTCCGGAAGCGATGAACTGATCCGGAAGCCGTATGAGCGAATCCTTAAGCGCCGCGGCCAGAGGAAGACGGAGAACACCGGCGGGGAGCGAAGGACCTTCCTGCGCACGTGCCAGCGGTTGGAAAACGCAAAGCAAAACGAGGAACCGGGGTATAGCAATGCGGAAATGCGGTATGTGGCGGCGCCGGCTCATCTTTCGAAAAATATACCTGAAACGTGGACGTAAGTAAAGATGAGCCGGGTGGGGTCGTCTCCTTCAAATCTGGATGGATATGGCTTCTATGAAGTTAACCCGCGGCACTGAATTAATCAATATGGCTGATAGCTGCAACGACCGGAGTTGCAGCGACTGGAGTTCACCTGATATAAATCAGCTTTTTCGTCCCTTCATATGTCCCCGCTCTCAACCGATAGAAGTACACCCCGCTTGCAAGTGAACCCCCATCGAACCGCACGTCGTGATAGCCCGCCTCCTGGTATTCGTCGACCAGTGTCGCCACGCGCTGACCGAGCGTATTGAAGACGGTCAATGCCACGTGTGTCCTGCCAGCCAGTCCGTAGCGTATGGTTGTCGACGGGTTGAAGGGATTGGGGTAGTTCTGCAGCAGCTCAGATGCGACGGGAGTCCGGGGATTGTCATTAATCGATGCAAAGTAGAGAGGAACCACCCTGCTGTAAATGTGCCCCCTTCCTGTTCTATTGCTCTCCCAGACGACCAGGACATTCTGGCCGGCCCAACTGCCGTATGTCTGCGACCCAATTGTGGCATTCCGATTGTGACCCGGCGTCCTTACTGTATCCCCCGCGTATCCATTCACGAAGACGAGTGACGAATCGGCTCCCCGGCACTTTTCATACACGACGAGCCCGAGAATGGATGGGATCCAATTCTGAAAACCCACAGCTCGCTTTGTGATAATAGGGAGATTGAATGACCGCGCATTGCGTTTGTCCGAAAGAGAATCACCGTCGAGACTCCCGAAAGTAGGGTACCAGTGGTCAATAAAATAGAAAACGTCCCATTTCCCCGACTTCTGAGTTTCAAACAGAATCGTTGGATCAGGTGTCCCACTGATCATCAGGTGGGGGGCGGAGCAGGGGAGTGGGACCTGAAGTGTCTCGGGAGTCGAAAGCTGGATCTGCGGGTATCGAATGATCTGCCTGTACAGCGGGGTCATCTTCCCCTGTATGTTCGATGTCCAGATCACGCCGGTCACTCCAAACTTCATACAGATGTCAAACTCAATCGAATCCGAGCTGCTCACCGCAAGCGTCTCTGCCGGAGTCGTTGTGGATATGGACTTCAAGAGCCACATAACCGTATTCGCCCGTTTCCACGTGACAATGAACGCCGTATCAAGGAAGGGGCGGATTTGAACACCGGTGTTGTCAAGCGAGTCACTCACCAGAACCGACGGTACGGACCAGGCCTGAGAGCCATCGTTCAACGTGCTGAAATAGAGTTGCCAGCGGTTAGCTCTCCTGACCTGCCATGCCGCGAGCCTCATGACGTGCACAATCGAGCCGGTGTCGTAATAGCTGACTTCTGAAAAGTCGGGGTACTTTTGCTCTTCCCCCGGGGGGAGCGAGGAAATCAGAGCAACAGCGGAATCCCACGTCGCGCCGGACCTGTTGAATTTTTTGGCTGCAATCTGTGACATTGTCGATGTGTGCCGCTCGAATACCACCCAGAGAAAATCGGCGGGGCTCCATGAGAGAGCATTATGCATGAGAGACGGGTCAAGGTCATCACACTCACCCGTCGTCA
>DASVIU010000104.1:0-4649 GCA_036386275.1 Bacteroidota bacterium
CTCTATTCCTCCGTCTTCCCGTCGGGGGGAGGCTCGGGCCTGTCGCCGCGGCGCAGCAACAACTACTCCTGGATGGGGAAGCTCACCTACAGGCCCGTGACGACGACGAAGATCGCCTACACGTACAACCAGTCGGTCGTGATCGACCAGAACACGCAGACGATCCAGGCGACACTCGAGCATGTCGAGCCCAACCCGGGGTATCAGTACCTCTTCCAGTACATCCCCGACAGCGCCAACACGTTCACGCAGGTGAACATCCAGCACTCGATCTCCTGGACACAGACTCTGAGCAAGCAGACTTTTTTTGAATTGCACCTGAGCAAGTACTCCGTGCATGTCCGGGGGGACGCCAATGGGAAGCCGTTCAGCTCTTACATCGAGCCTCAGGATATCGTGAAGTATCCGGTGCGGTACTACAACCAGTCCAGCGACACGGTCGGGGTGGTCCCCGGGGACGGGTTCTATGATCTGGGTTCCCCCACGGTGTGGACCGACCACTTCATGGACGAGTACACGGTCAAGTTCGACCTGACGAATTTCTTCACCGAGAGGAACAAGTTCAAGGCCGGGATCGAAATGCGGTTCGAGAACATGCAGATGGCCGACATGGTGGACCCGTGGGTGAAGCCGCTCGGGTATGACAACGACGTATACTCGGTGAAGACGGCGCAGGGGGCGTTCTACGCGCAGGACAACATAACGATGAGCGGCATGATACTGAATTTCGGCGCACGACTGGACTACTGGATGCCCGGCAAGTACGTCGATGATGTCGCGTCCGACACCTCTTCCTCCATCATCATCAGTCCGGGCCTGCGTCAGCAATACATGCACGACACGTTTCCGCTTTTCGGCCGCCGCTTCAAGGCGAGGCTCAGCCCGAGGCTCGGCATCTCGCATCCGATCTCCGACAACCAGTCGCTCTTCTTTTCGTACGGGCATTTCTCGAAATTCCCACGGCCGCAGTTCGTGTACGCAAAGCTCAACCGGACGAGCGTCCGTTCATCGCTCCCCGTGGGGAATCCTGACCTCAACCCCGAAACGACGGTGGCCTACGAGCTCGGGATCCGGAACCAGCTCTCCGCGAATGACGTCCTCACCGTGACCGCGTACTATAAAGACATATTCGACTACGTGACGGCGGCGACGGTTCAGCGCGTCTCCCAGGTCGGCGGAGCGCAGTACTACACGACGTACCTGAACTCGGATTACGGCCGCTCGCGCGGCCTCGAAGTGGAGTATATCAAGAGGATCGGAGACTGGTTCCGCGGCACGTTCTCCGGCTCGTATTCGATCTCGACAGGGAAGAGCTCGACCCCCGACGAATCCGTCTTCCGGCTTCAACAGGGGCAGCCGGAGAACATCAAGGAAAGCTACCTGATCTGGGACCGGCCCATGCAGGCATCACTCAACCTGAACTTCACCGTGCCGAAGGACCAGCCGGTGTTCGGCGTGCAGGTCCTGCAGGACATGAACCTCTTTCTGCGCGTGTTCTACGAGTCGGGGAAACGGTATACGCCCCAGATTTTCACCGGCATCGACGCCGCGTCGGGGCGCCCGCAGTACATCAGCGACCTCAACAACCTGAACGGGTCGATCGGCCAGTCCTGGCTCTGGATCGACCTGAATTTTGAGAAGTACTTCGACCTTGGCTTCGGCCGCCTCGTCGCGAACGTGGAGGTGCAGAACCTGCTCGACCGGAAAAATTCGCAGATCATCAACCCGGCCACCGGCCGCGCCTACGAGTACGGGGACCCGACGCCGAACAGCTACAATGATCCGCGCTACCCGCAGTTGACCGGGACGATCTCCCCCTTCCCGTACGACCCGTCACGGTACCTGAACCCGCGCACGGTCAGGTTCAGCCTGGCAGTCAGGTTCTGACATGAGCGTCCTCCCCCGTCATATCGCGCTTCTGATCCTCCTCGCGGCCTGTACGGCGGGCGCCTCCGCCCAGCTTGTCCCCAACCTCGGAGGGCAGCGCGCCGGGATCTCGGCGTTCCAGTTCCTCAAAATCGGCGTCGGAGCACGGGGCGTCGCGATGGGAGAGTCGTTCGTCGCTTCGGCCAACGACGTCTCCGCCCTGTACTGGAACCCGGCGGCCCTTGTCCAGTTCACGCAGGACCAGGCGATTGCGGCGCACACCGAATACCTGGTCGACATCAAGCATGAGTTTTTCGGCATCGCGTGGCATCTCTCGGGGCAGGATGCCGTGGGAGCGTCGTTCACCTCGCTGCATATGAAGGACATGGAGATCACGACCGAGGCCCAGCCGTTCGGGACCGGGCGCTACTTCTCGTTCGGCGATATCGCGATCGGACTCTCGTACAGCCGGAAGATGACCGATCAGTTCAGTTTCGGCGCGACGGTGAAATATGTCGAGGAAACGCTCGACGTGCTGAAAATGCGATCGGTCATGGTCGACATCGGCACCTGGTACTGGACGGGACTCGGCAGCACCCGGTTCGCAGTCGCAATAGCGAACTTCGGGTCCGATGTCGCGCCGAAAGGGACGGTGACGCAGTTCAACGGGACGCAGGTCTCCAGCTTCCAGTCATTCTCTGTCCCGACCGAATTCCGGCTTGGTGTGGCCACGGAGCCCGTGCAAACCGACGACCAGATGCTGACGACATCGATCCAGTTGAATCATCCGAACGACAATGCGGAAAACGTCCGCTTCGGACTCGAATACTCGTACCAGAAGACATTCTTCCTCAGGGCGGGGATCAAGAGGACGATCGGCCAGCAGTTCCTCGGGGAGGACCTGACGTCGGAGGAGAGTTTCACTCTCGGCGCGGGGGTGCTCGTCCCGATGGGCCTCAGCGTTATCGGGGCCGATTACGCCTTCGCCAATTTCAGCCGCCTCGGGACCGTGCACCGGATCAGCCTCTCATTTACGCTCTGAAGAATGCGCAACGGAGTCCTCATACCTCTGATCGTCCTTGTCGCAGGCCTCTTCGCAGCCTGCCAGAAGGAGTTTGATCTTTCGACGCTCCCCCGGCAGCCGGACACCCTTCTGGACACTTCGTACGTGGAGCTCTTCCCGCCGTTCGGGGGTTTCGCAGGCGCCGAGGACATTGCCGTCGGCAGCAATGACGGGCTTCTCTACGTGGCAGATACGCGTGCCGGCAGGATCGTGATGATGAACAGGGCGGGGCAGATCATGAGCACTCGCGCGATGCTCCACCCGCGTTCGATAGCACAGGACCTCCGGCTTGATCTCCTCGTGGGAGGGGAGATTGTCGCACCGAACGGTGACACGGTGGGGGCGATTTTCCGCGTCCATCTCGTCTCGTCGGACCCGGATACCGCGCACCATCTGGAGAAGTCGCGCATCGACACGGTCTGGCGGGAGCTGGCGAAACCCGGGCGCCGTTTCCCCGGCCTGACGGTTTTTTACGACAACAAGTACATCGCGGCACGCTCCGGCCCGGACAACAGCAGTTTCATCGATCCCGACGGCCGTGTGCTCCTCTTCGGCGCGGACGACCGGTTTGTTACTCCGGTCCCGGCGCTCACGACGGGCACGGGAAGCGGCATCACCAACATTTACATCCCGACAGGACTTGCGGTATTCCCCGGGGTGAAGGATTTTGTCCTCGTCCAGTCCTCGCAGGGGGTCTCGTACGGCGCGATCTGGCTCCAGTTCCAGGTGACGTCCGATTTTGAAGGATGGGTCCCGAAATTCGACCCTGCGAATCCCGACCAGCGGAGCGTGGACTTCATCCGCCCGAACAGGTTTCTTCTCCCGCAGGCTGTCGCGATCGACAATGTCCGCCGCGATGTCTTCATCGCGGATGCGACGCTGGACAGCGTGTTCAAGTTCAACAGCCGGGGGACCTACAAGGCTGAATCGTTCGGTTTCTACCGCTCGGGCGGCGCAATGAAGAGACCTTCCGGGCTCGCGTATTTTGCCACAGTCCTCTATGTGCTCGACGGGGAGACGGGGCAGATACTCCGCTACCGCCTCTCGGCCGACGTTCCTCATTGATTTTCCTCCCCGAAACAGCTACTATTCTTCACTCTATTGACCTCGTCCGACCGGACCCCGATGGGGAGCCGACATATCATTTTCCCTCTGGTGTCCCTGCTTTTCCTCGTGCAGGCCCTGACGGTGAGCGCCCCTGCGGGTGAGCGGTTCACCATAAGGCCCCATTTCGACGATTCCCGGACAGAACGTACGGCGCTGATCGGACACCGGCAGTTGAAACGTCCCCGTGTCGCCCTGGTCCTGAGCGGGGGGGGCGCGAGGGGAGTTGCGCAGATCGGCGTCCTCCGTGTCCTCGAACGGTACAAGATCCCCGTCGACTTCATCGCCGCAACAAGCATGGGTGCGATCGTCGGCGGTCTCTATGCCTCGGGGTACACGGTTGCAGAGGTCGAGGCTCTCGCGCTGGAAACCCCCTGGGACGACATACTCTCGCTCAGCGACGAAACGAAGCGGACCGAGCTCTTTGTCGACCAGAAGATCGCCGGTGACCGGAGTTTCCTCGCCGTCCGGTTTCAGGGCTTCGAGCCCGTGATCCCCTCGGCGATCTCCAGCGGTCAGCGACTCACGGATTTCCTGAGCGCGCACACACTCCAGGCGCTCTACCACCCGGTCCCCGACTTCGATCATTTGAAGATCCCGTTCCGGGCCGTGGCGA
>DASVIU010000105.1:0-2074 GCA_036386275.1 Bacteroidota bacterium
CCGGTGAGACCGTCGACCCTCACCGGAACATTCCCCTCAGCCTCGCGATCGGGACCGGCGCAGTCACCATCCTTTACATACTGGCTAACGTCGCCTACCTGACCGTCCTCCCTGTGACGGGAGTGCCTGGGGGTGCGGATGCCGCGGCCCGGGGGATCCAGTTCGCCGCTGCCGACAGGGTTGCCACCGCAGCGATGTCGGTCATCATGGGCCCGGCGGCGGCCGTCGTCATGGCCGCGCTGATCATGATATCGACGTTCGGCTGCAACAACGGGCTGATCCTTTCGGGAGCCCGGGTGTATTACGCCATGGCCAGGGACGGCGTGTTTTTCAGGAGCGCCGGCAGGCTCAATAACAGGTCGGTCCCCGGGGCCGCGCTCATCGTCCAGGGAGTCTGGGCCTGCCTCCTCTGTCTTTCGGGGACGTACGGCGACCTTCTGGATTACGTCATATTCGCCGTCCTTCTCTTCTACGTCCTCACCGTTGCCGGATTATTCATACTCCGGCGACGACGGCCCGACGCAGACCGCCCGTACAGGGCGTTCGGGTATCCGGTCCTCCCGGCCCTGTACATCGTCGCAGCGATCGCCATCTCCGTCGACCTTTTGATATACAAGCCCGCCTACACGTGGCCCGGGCTCGGCATTGTTCTGATCGGCATTCCGGTGTACTACGCCTGGAAGATCTCCAGACCGGCGCGCCCGGAGTAAGGGCGGGCGGAGATCATCTTACAAACACAGAAAGGAGCACGACAGCTACCATGGAACTGAATATCATATTGGGCATCAGCCTCCTCGGCCTGCTCTTCGCGGTCTATCTCATATGGGACGTCATGAGACGGGACACGGGGACGGACAAGATGCGGGAGATTTCCGATGCTATCAAGGCGGGAGCGGAGGCGTTTCTGAGGAGGCAGTACCGCACGATCATCTATCTGGCGATCGCACTGGCGGCACTCATTTACATCCTCTATGCCTTCGTCCGCACGAGCAACCTCCACGACCCCGCGACATCGGCGCAGCTCGCACTCTGGACCACGCTCTCATTCGCGCTCGGCGCACTCTGCTCGGTGGCCGCCGGGTACATGGGGATGTGGGTCGCCATACGGGCCAACATCAGGACCGCCGCGGGGGCGACGAAAGATCTGAACAGCGCCCTCCAGCCTGCACTCCGCGGGGGTGCGGTCTCCGGGTTCTTCGTCGTTGCGATGAGTCTCCTCGGCGTCGGCGGGCTGTTCGCGCTCGTCAACGCGAGCGGGGTCACCGATGACATTACAAAGATCCCCCTTCTCATCGTCGGATACGGATTCGGCGCGAGCTTCGTGGCGCTCTTCGCACAGCTCGGAGGAGGGATTTACACGAAGGCCGCTGACGTCGGGGCCGACCTCGTCGGAAAGGTCGAAGCCGGAATCCCGGAGGATGATCCGAGGAACCCCGCAGTGATCGCCGACCTCGTCGGGGACAACGTCGGGGACTGTGCAGGACGCGGCGCGGACCTTTTCGAGTCGACGGCCGCCGAAAACATCGGCGCCATGATACTCGCCGCCGGACTTTACAAGGCCAACCTGGGCGCGTTCACATCACAGTCGCTTCCCCTGATCGGCGTGCTCCTGTTCCCCCTCGTCGCCAGAGCATTCGGCATACTGGCCTCGATCGTCGGCATACTGACAGTCAAGGCAAAGGATACCGAAGACCCGATGAAAGCCCTCAACCGCGGGTACGGCGTCACCGCAGTGCTGGCCATGGCCGGGTTTTTCGCGGCTTCCCGCTGGCTGCTCGGGCCTGACTATTATTTCAACTTCTTCCTCTGCGGGATCGTCGGGGTGCTGACCTCCATTGCATTCGTCATGATCACGCAGTACTACACCGAATACAAATACCGCCCCGTGCAGGAGATCGCGAAGGCTTCACTGACGGGCCCCGCGACGAACATCATCGCCGGTCTCGCCGTGGGAATGGAATCCACGGGGTACCCGGTGATTGTCATCGCGGCGGCAATCGTGGGAGCATACTACCTCGGCGCAAGTTCAGGACTGGAACACGCGGGATTGTTCGGGACGGCAGTCGCCACCATG
>DASVIU010000106.1:0-1659 GCA_036386275.1 Bacteroidota bacterium
CCCTGGAGCGTGTGAGGAAAACCCTTCACCATTTCGACGCTGAATTCCCCTTTCGCGTGCGCCAGAGCCACCATCCCTCTGGCGGAGAGGATCTTCCCCATTATCGTGAGCAGGATGTGGCTCAGGATGAACGGGAGTTCAAGGGAGGAGTTGATGACGGTGCTGAACTCGAAGAGGGCCGCGTTTTCAAACCGGCTTTCGGAGGATTCGACCTCTGCCGGGACCGGGTCAGAGGATGCGCGAGAGCTGCGGGGTCGTGCCATTGAGGGGGAAGTTACCGGGGAAGGTACTTGGTCAGGCGCAGCTCGTTGGATTTTCCGGGTGCAATGGAATACTCCACCCTGTCCATGAGGGATTTCATCAGGTGCACGCCGAGTCCTCCGCGCCGGAAGTGCGTAAGGTACTCCTTCATATCGGGGGCCTGCACCTGCGTGGGGTTGAACCGGACCCCCTCATCCTGGATCACAACCTCGAACGTCCCGTTCCCGGCGCTCACGTTCACCTGGATGATCTTCGTCGGATCGGAACGGTATGCGTGCTTGATCACGTTGGTGCAGGCCTCATCGACGGCGAGGGCGATCTTGCTGATGTCCTCGTCGGCGAACCCGAAGGCACGCGCGGCCTCCGAGACGAAATCGCGGACGGCGATGAGCCGTTCCGTCCGGCTTTCGACCTGTATGCTTGTTGTTTTCACGACCTATTTGGCCCGGTCGAAGAACCGGGTCACGGCTTCCTGTTCATCTTTGAATATCTCATACAGCAGCGGGAACCCCAGGAGGTCGAAGACGTTGTATACCTTCGGGGACATGTTGGTGAGCTTGATGTCTCCCTTGCCGTTCCGGACGTCCTCGATGAACGCCATGAAGACACCCAGTCCCGCGCTGCTGATGTAGGAAAGGTCCCTGCAGTTGACGACGATCCGGAACCGCTGACTCTTCAGGAGGCTCTGGAAGGCTTCTTCCAGCTTCGGCGCCGTGTGGGCGTCGAGATACCCCTTGAGCTCCAGGATGTTGACGTTCTCCACTTCGCGTTGTCCGATCTTGAATTCACTCATTGATGGTCCTCCGGTTTCAAATCGCGCGTTAAGGGCGCCTTGTCGGGTCCGTTCCACTTCAACACGACCAGCGTCAGGTCGTCGTCGTTAGCCCGGTGCTCCGTGAACCTGCTGACGGTCGCCAATATCTCTTCCTTGATGCCGGCCGCGCTTTTCTCCCGCGCCGCGCGTGCCGCAGCCATCAGACGTTCGTAGCCGAACTCGTCATCCCCGCAGCGCGCCTCGGTGACGCCGTCCGTGTAGAGCACACAGACGTCCCCTTCGCCGAGAGGAATCACTTCCTCCTGGATCGCGTCGTCGAAGGTCGGCCCCCGGCTCAACCCCATCCCGAGTCCGTTGGGACGCACGTACGCCACATTCTCCCCGCTGAGGTGGAGCATGGGACAGTGCCCTGCCCGGGCCACGGTGAGGCGGCCAGAGATCGGGTCCAGGATGGCGTAAATTAGGCTAACGAACGAGTGTTTGTCAATAGAACCTGCCAGCGCCTCGTTCGCCTTCACCATGAACTCCTTCGGCGACGAGCAAATCCGTCCGAGCGCCTGGAAGATCCCCTTCATCTCCGACATGTAGAACGCCGCCGATACGCCCTTCCCCGACACGTCTCC
>DASVIU010000107.1:0-11328 GCA_036386275.1 Bacteroidota bacterium
ATCAGAAGGCTGGTGCCGCCGAAAAACTGGGCAAACGTCTGGGCGACCCCGAATCGCGTCACGAACGCCGGGAGTATCGCGATGATCGCCAGGAAGATCGATCCCGGGAGCGTGATCTTGGTCAGGATGTTGTCGATGAAGTCGGACGTGTGATTGCCCGGACGTATCCCCGGGATGAACCCGCCCTGCTTCTGCATATTCTCCGAGACGTCCTTCGGGTTGAACGCGATGGCCGTGTAGAAATAGGTGAAGAACACGATCATCACCGCGTAGAAAAAGGAATATGTGAACGACGTGTACTGGAAATACCCCGAGAGCGTCTGCATGAACTCGCTCTCGGGAAAGAACGTCAGGATCGTGCTCGGTATGAACATGATCGACTGCGCGAAGATGATCGGCATGACGCCGGCCGTGTTGACGCGCAGCGGTATGTACTGGGTGACCCCCCCGTACACTTTCCGCCCGACGACCCGTTTGGCGTACTGCACCGGGATACGCCGCGTCCCCTGCGTCACCAGAACCACCCCGGCGACTATCAGCACCATGACCGCCACGATGATAAGGTCGATGATCAGGTTCGATCCCACGCGGAACTGGTCCACGATCGAGTGGGGGAAGCGGGCGATGATGCCGATGAATATAATGAGCGAAATTCCGTTCCCCATCCCCCGCTCCGTGATCTGCTCACCGAGCCACATCATGAACATCGTCCCCGTCGTGAGAAACAGGACGGTGCTCATCGTGAAGGCGAACCCCTGGATCTCGAAGGGGACGATCGGCTGCCCTTCCAGCGTCAGGCTCGTCAGCCGCACGCTCACACCCCATCCCTGCAGTGCGGCCACGACCACGGTGCCGTAGCGCGTGAGCTGGTTCAGCTTCTTCCGCCCTTCTTCTCCTTCTTTCGAAAGCTTCTGGAAGTACGGAACGACCGCCCCGAGAAGCTGGAGTATGATCGAGGAGCTGATGTAGGGCATGATCCCGAGCGCAAATATCGCCGCGTTCTTGAACGCGCCGCCGACAAACAGGTCGTACAGTCCGAAAAGCGTGTTGGCGGCCTGGCTGGCTTCCGCCCGCGCCAGAAGGGGCGCGTCGACGCCCGGCAGTGTCACGTGGGCACCGATCCGGACAACGATCAGAAGCGCCGCGGTAAACGTCAGCCGTGTGCGGAGCTCCTTTATCTTCAGGACATTGCGTATACTTTCGGCGAAATTAGCCATTCGTCTTCGGAGTTGAGCTTATCGTCTGAGCCTTGCCGCCGGCGGTCTCGATTTTCCGGATGGCGGATTTGCTGAATGCGTGCGCCGCGATCTCGAGTTTCGCGGTGATCTCGCCCGTGCCGAGCACCTTGACCGGAGATGCGGACCCCTTGACAACGCCGAGCTTTACAAGGAGCTCGGGCGTCACCACACCGGCCGCCACCTTTCCGTCGGTCGCAAGCTTCTGGAGCGTCTGGATATTGACAACCTGGTATTCAACCCTGAACGGGCTGTGGAAACCGCGCTTGGGGATCCGGCGGACGAGGGGCATCTGTCCCCCCTCGAACCACGCCCTGTGACGCGTACCGGAGCGCGAACCCGCACCCTTGTGGCCGCGCGTGGAGGTCCCTCCGTGTCCCGAGCCCTGCCCGCGTCCGATCCGCTTGCGCTTCTTCCGGGACCCCGGTGCGGGCTTCATGTTGCTGAGTATGTCTTTGGCCATGGAGTGTACCTTCGTTTCCTGCTTGGTTGCTTATGTACGGCTCTCGTCCAGATTGCTTCGCTACGCTCGCAATGACAGCCACTCGCAATGACATCATACTGCGGACAGAGGCGCTACACTTCCTCGACCCGGACGAGGTGGATCACCTTGCGGATCATCCCCCGGATCTGCGGCGTGTCATTTTTGACCACCGAATAATTCGGCCGGCCGAGACCGAGCGCCTTGATCGTGCGCTTCTGCGGTTCGATCTGGTCTATGATGCTCCTAGTCTGCGTTATCTTCAACTTCTTTGCCATTTGTCCGACCCGTGATTCTTAGTTCGATGCCGGAGCCGCGGCGGCCCCGAACAGTTCGTGTAGATCCATGCCCCGGCGCGCCGCCACGGTCCTCGCGTCCACAAGGCTGAGCAATGCCGCCATCGTGGCCTTGACCACGTTGTGGGGGTTGGAAGAGCCCATCGACTTCGTGAGTACGTCGTGGACCCCGGCCGATTCAAGCACCGCGCGGACGCCTCCCCCCGCGATCAGGCCCGTTCCCGGCGAGGCAGGTTTCAGAAGCACGCGGCCCGCACCGAACTTCCCTATCACCGGGTGCGGGATTGTCCCGTTCACGATCGGTACGAGGACCACATTCTTTTTGGCGTCATCCACCCCTTTGGAGATCGCGTCCGCCACTTCGTTCGCCTTCCCGAGGCCGATCCCGACATGGCCCCTGCCGTCGCCGACGACGACGATGGCGTTGAAGCTGAAGCGGCGCCCCCCCTTCACAACCTTTGCGACGCGGTTGATGTGGACGAGCCTGTCTTTCAGCTCCAGTTCACTCGCTTTAATACGTGCCAACGTTGTCCCTCTTTTTCAATTGAATGATCCCCGCCTTCTCCTGCTGTCGGGAGAGGAGTCGAACCTCTACTCACGGCTCCAAAGGCCGCTGTCCTGCCATTAGACGACCCGACAAGAACCGACAGACTCCAGGTACACCAGATTGCTTCGCTCCGCTCGCAATGACAGGCTGGTACCTCGCAATGACGGATCAAAATTTCAGGCCGCCCTCGCGCGCACCGTCCGCCATGGCCTTTACCACGCCGTGATACAGATAGCCGTTCCTGTCAAACACGACCTGTGTGATTTTCTGTTCGACCGCCTTCTGCGCCGCGATCTTGCCGACGAGTTTCGCCTTCGCGGCCTGCCCCTTCAGATCCTTGAACTGGTCCCGCTCCGGCTTCGAGAGGTTCGACACCGCAACGAGCGTCTTCCCCGTCGTGTCGTCGATGATCTGTGCGTAGACGTTCCTGAGACTCCGGAAGACCGTCAACCTCGGGCGCTCCGGTGTCCCCGTGATCCGGAGACGGATGTGAACCTTCAGGCGGCTCCGGTGCTCGGTTTTCTTTTTGGTGATCATTGCATCAACTCCCGGTCGATAACATTATACTTTGGCTCCGCTCGCCGCTGCAGCCTTGCCGGCCTTTCTGCGGATGTACTCGCCTTCATACTTCACGCCTTTCCCCTTGTAGGGTTCCGGCGGCCGGAATGACCGGATCTTCGCCGCGACCTGCCCCACGAGCGCGCGGTCGATGCCGCTGACCGTGATGTTGTTCTGGGTCGGCGTCTCGATCTTGATCCCCTCCGGGGGGGCGAAGAGAATAGGGTGAGAGAACCCGAGCAGGAGCTGCAGTTTCTTCCCCTTGAGCTCGGCGCGGTACCCGACCCCGACGAGCTCGAGCTTCCGCATGTACCCGTCGGTCACCCCCTTGACCATGTTGGCCAGGAGCGCACGCCAGAGCCCGTGCAGCGCCCGGTGATGTTTCAGATCGGTGGGCCGGGCAACGAGAATGGTGTTCTCCTTGATCTCCACGGTGATATCGGGATGGACATCCGCGGCAAGCTGGCCTTTCGGCCCCGCCACCGTGATCGTCCTCCCGCTCTGCGCCACTTTTACTCCCGCGGCGATGGGAATCGGTTTTCTGCCAACTCGTGACACGTTCTGATCTCCTTGGTTACCAGACTTCGCAGAGCACTTCCCCACCCATCCTCGCGAGCCGCGCCTGCTTGTCCGTCATGAGTCCTTTCGGGGTCGAAATGACCGCGACTCCAAGCCCTCCCAGGACGCGCGGAATTCCGTCCGCATCCACGTAGTGCCGCAGCCCGGGCCGGCTCACGCGCCGGAGTCCCGCGATGACCGGCTGGCCGTCGTTGTACTTCAGCTGGATGCGGAGAACCCCCTGGGCCGACTCCTTGACTTCGGTGAAGGAGGCGATGAATTTCTGAGCGACGAGCAGTTTTGTCAGCTCCCGCTTCAGCGTCGACGCCGGGACATCAACCCGCTTGTGCTTCGCCTGGATGGCGTTGCGCAACCTGGTGAGATAATCGGCGACGGGATCGGTCATTGTCATGAGACTGCCTCTTCTGCAACTGACTGGAACAAAATGTGAAGGGCCCGCATCACCAGCTTGCCTTGGTGACGCCGGGGATTTTCCCGTCGAGCGCGAGCTCGCGGAAGGCGATCCGCGAGATACCGAATTTGCGCATGAAGCTGCGCGGGCGGCCCGTCACCGCGCAACGGCTGTGCAGCCGGGTCGGACAGCTGTCGCGCGGAAGCTGCCGAAGTGCGACGTAGTCCCCCTTCTCCTTGAGCTCCTTCCGGAGCGCCGCATATTTCGCCACCATACGTTCACGCTTCGCCTGGCGGGCTTTCGAGCTTGTCTTTGCCATGCTTTGTAGGCTCCCCTCGGGTTAAGTTGTAGGCGTTTCCAGGACTTCCTGCCGCTTCACGAACGGCATCCCGAAGGCCTTCAGGAGCTCGTAGGCCTCCTGATCGGTCCTCGCTGTCGTGACGAACGTGATGTCCATCCCGAACACCTTCGTGATCTTGTCCACGTCGATCTCCGGAAACACGGTGTGCTCCTTGACGCCGATCGTGTAGTTGCCACGGCCGTCGAACGACTTGTCCGAGAGGCCCCGGAAATCCCTGATGCGCGGGACCGTAACGCTGATGAACCGATCCAGGAACTCGTACATGTGCGCACGGCGCAGGGTCACCCGGCAGCCGATGGGCATCTTTTCACGCAGCTTGAAATTGGAGATGGATTTCTTGGCCCGCGTGATCACGACCTTCTGCCCGACGATGGCCTCCAGGTCGCGCGCGGCGGCCTCGACGAGCTTTGCATCCTGCGTCGCCTCTCCCACACCGATGTTGATTGCAACTTTCTCCAGACGCGGCACCTGCATCGGGCTCTTGTATTTGAACCGCTTGATCAGCAGGGGGATGACGTCCCTCTTGTAGGTTTCCGCGAGCCGGGCGACAACGTGCTCCCTCGGCTTCCGCTCTTTTGGCGCCTTTGGCGCTCCAGGCTCACCTTTTGGCGCCTTTGGCGCCACAGGCTGGGTCCCCTTTGGCGCCTTTGGCGCTTTTTGCGCCACGGGCGGCGCCCCGGATTTCGGTTTGTGCTGTTTCTCGTCGCTCATACCAGCTGCAGTATCCTCGGGTTAAAGTGCGTTACATCGTTTCGCCGGTGGCCTTCGACACGCGCAGGCGCTTCTTCTTGCCGGTCGAGGGGTCGGTCACAATCTTCGTCCCTATCCGCGTGATCTCGTTGGTCTTTGCATCGATGAGCATCACGTTCGACACGTGGATGGGCGCCTCCCGCTGGACGATCCCCCCCTGCGGGTTCTTCTGGCTCGGCCGGCTGTGCCGCTTCATCATATTGACCCCCTCGATGATCACCCGCTGCTTTTCCGGGTAGACCTTCAGCACCTTCCCGCTCTTGCCGCGGGAGTTGCCGGCGATCACCATCACGTTGTCGTTTTTTCTGATCTTCATGCGTCTTCCTCGATTGGAGTTACAGCACTTCGGGCGCGAGCGAGACGATCTTCATGTACTGCTTTTCGCGCAGCTCCCTGGCGACCGGGCCGAAGATGCGGCTCCCGCGCGGCTCCCCCTGTTCGTTGATAAGCACGGCCGCGTTCTCGTCAAACCGGATGAAGGAACCGTCCTTGCGACGGGTCTCCTTCTTCGTGCGGACGATGACCGCCCTGGCCACTTCCCCCTTCTTCACTGTCGCACCCGGGATCGCGCTCTTTACCGCCACCACGACCACGTCCCCCAGTCCCGCGTACCGGCGGTCCGATCCGCCGAGCACCCGGATGCAACGGACTTTCTTCGCGCCGGAATTGTCGGCGACGACCAGGTTTGTCTCTTCTTGAATCATTGGTGGACTCCGTGTACGGGATTCACTTCGCCTTCTCCAGGATCTCGACCAGCCGCCAGCGTTTCAGCTTGCTCAACGGGCGTGTCTCCATGATCTTGACCGTGTCGCCGACGGCGGCGGCGCGCTTCTCGTCGTGCGCCATGAGCTTCGTCGTCCTCCTGAAGTACTTCCTGTAGATCGGATGGGGCACCCGTCGCTCGATCGCGACGAGGATGCTCTTTTCCATCTTGTTGCTCACAACCTTGCCGACGCGGGTCTTCCGGCGCGCCGTGCGCTTGGACTCTGGGGGTGTCCGGACTTCGTCACTCATTGTGTCTTCACCTTGTTTGTCGCTGCGGGTGCCGCAGCAGCACGCTGTTTCTCGTTGATGAACGTCTTGAGCCGGGCGATGTCGCGCCGAACGGAACGGACCCGGATCGGACTTTCGAGCTGGCTCGTCGCAAGCTGGAACCTGAGATTCCCCAGGCTCTCCTCTTCATCCGCGAGGCGCTTCCTGAGTTCGTCAAGAGAGAGATCCTTGAGTTCGGCTGCTTTCATTGTAAGTCCTTTCCTGTCACTTCCCTTCGTAGTCGGGTCTGACGCTGACGCGCGTCTTGATCGGAAGCTTGTGCGAGGCAAGCCTCAAAGCCTCGATCGCCGTCGCCCGCGTCGTGCCCCCCACCTCGAACATGATGCGGCCCGGTTTCACAACGGCCACCCAGTATTCCGGGGCGCCCTTCCCTTTCCCCATGCGCGTCTCCGCGGGCTTCTTCGTGACCGGCTTGTCCGGGAAGATCCGGATCCAGACGCGTCCCTCCCTCTTCATCAGCCTTGTCAGCGTCACACGGGCCGCCTCGATCTGGCGCTGCGTGATCCACGCGGGTTCGAGCGCCTTCAGCCCGAAGTCCCCGAAATCCACGCGAGAACCCCGGGTGGCCTTCCCCCGCATACGTCCGCGCTGCGCTTTCCTGTACTTGACTCTTTTCGGCATCAACATGGGAGACTACTCCGTCGTTATCGCTTACTGTTGTCCTCGCCGGGGAGGGGCCTGCATGCTCTGCTGAGCGTCAAGCACTTCGCCCTTGCAAATCCAGACCTTGACGCCGATCGCACCGTACACGGTCCGCGCGGTCGCGGTCGCATAGTCGATTTCGGCACGGAGCGTGTGCAGCGGTATGCGCCCTTCTTTGTACTGCTCGCGCCGCGACATCTCGGCGCCGCCCAGCCGTCCGGAGGTCATGATGCGGACCCCCTCCGCCCCCATCCTCATCGCGGCGGTGATGCCGTTCTTCATCGCGCGGCGGAAGGCGATGCGCCCCTCGAGCTGCTGCGCGATATTCTCCGCCACGAGGAAGGCGTCGAGCTCGGGGCGCTTGATCTCGTTGATCAGTATCTTGACTTCCTTGTTTGTAATCTTCTTCAGCTCCTCCTCGAGCTGGGAGATCTCCTTGCCGCTCCTGCCGATGACGATCCCCGGGCGCGAGGTGTTGATCGTGATGACCGCACGCTTCGGCGTCCGCTCGATCAGGATGCGCGAGATCCCGGCTTTCTTCAACCGGTTCCGGACGTAGTTCCGGATCGTCGTATCTTCGGCGAGCTTGCTCGCGAACGATTTCTCGTCATACCAGTTCGAATCCCATGAGCGAATGATGCCCAGGCGCAGGCCGATCGGATTTACTTTCTGTCCCAAATATCCTCCAGGGTGAACGTCCTACTTGGTGTCAGCGGCGGATTTCTGTTTCGCGCCGCTCTTTCCTGTCTTTGATTCCTTCGCAGGCTTCACGGCCTTCTTCGCCTGCCTCGCTTGCTTCGCCTGCTTCGCGTCCTTTGAATTTTTTGGCCCCTCTTTCGCCGCCACCACGATTGTGACGTGGTTCGAACGCTTCCGGATGCGGAAGGCGCGCCCCATCGGAGCCGGGCTGATACGCTTCATCGTCATCCCGCCGTCCACGGACGCCCGCTTCACGACGATTTCCTCCGGGTCCAGCCGTCCCCCCTCATCCTTGTTCTGCAGGTTTGAGACCGCCGAGCGGAGGACTTTTTCTGCGACTTTCGAGGCGTGCTTCGGCGAAAAATGGAGAATGTGAAGCGCCTCGGGCACCGACTTCCCCCGGATGAGATCGATAACCAGCCGCATCTTGCGGGGAGAGGTGCCGATGTATCTGTTAATCGCCTGTGCTTCCATTGCTTCCTCTCGAGGGGCCTATGACGCCGGAGTGGTGGTTTCTTCCTTCTTGATCCCGGGGTGGACGCGGAACGTCCGCGTCGGGGAAAATTCACCCAGTTTGTGTCCGACCATCCCTTCGTGGATATACACAGGGATAAACTTGTTCCCGTTGTGTACCGCGAACGTGTGGCCGACGAAGTCAGGGGTTATTGTCGACGAACGGGACCAGGTCTTGATGACCTTTTTCTGGTTCGACTTGTTGAGCGCTTCCACCTGTTCGAGCAGTCGCTGGCTGACGAACGGTCCTTTTTTCAGCGAACGGGTCATAGCGTGTCTACTTCCTCCGTTTCACGATATACTTGCTGGACGGTTTCTTTCTCCAGCGGGTCTTCTTTCCCTTTGTGTGCCAGCCCCAGGGAGAGACCGGGTGGGGGTTCCCCTGCGGGGATTTCCCCTCACCGCCGCCGTGAGGGTGGTCGACCGGGTTCATCACAACCCCCCGCGACTGCGGGCGGATGCCGAGCCAGCGGGAGCGGCCTGCCTTGCCCACGCTGATATTCTCATGGTCGGCGTTCCCGACACTGCCGATGGTGGCCAGGCATTCTGCAGGGACGTTCCGGATTTCGCCCGAAGGGAGGCGGAGCTGGGCGAATTTTCCTTCTTTTGCCATCAACTGTATGCTCGTCCCCGCGCTGCGCCCGAGCTGGGCCCCTTTGCCGGGGCGCATCTCGACACTGTGCACGAACGTTCCGGCGGGTATCCCCGCAAGCGGGAGCGCGTTCCCGACCTTGATCTCTGCGTCCGGGCCGGAACGGAGGACTTCCCCCGTCTTGATCCCTTCGGGGGCGATGATGTACCTGCGCTCGCCGTCCGCATACTGGAGGAGCGCAATGCGCGAGGAGCGGTTCGGGTCATATTCGATCGCCGTGACCTTCGCATCCATGCCGAACTTGTTCCGCTTGAAATCGATTACGCGGTAGAAACGCTTGTGCCCGCCCCCCCGGTGCCGCGAGGTAATGCGTCCGGTGTTGTTTCTCCCCCCCGATTTGTGCAGCGGCTCGATCAGGGCTTTCTCAGGACGCGTCTTGGTGATCTCGTCGAACGCCGACACGGACATCCAGCGCGTTCCCGGGGTCACCGGTTTGAATTTACGTAATGCCATGACGGTTCTTTCCTGCTGTCAGACGTTCTGGAAGAACTGGATCTTGTCCCCATCCTTCAGTCGCACAATCGCCTTCTTCCATGCGGGCGTGCGCCCCGCATACCGCCCCTTGCGTGTCATCTGGGATTTGGACTTCCCCTTGTGCCGGCTCGTGCGGACGCCCAGGACGGTGACGTTGAATTTCTTTTCGACCGCGCGCGCGATCTCGATCTTGTTCGCGGAGAGCGTCACTTCGAAGGCATACTGCCCCTTCTCCTGGAGTGCGGTCATCTTTTCGGTGACGATCGGTCGTTTCAGTATGCCAGTCATGCTCGTCAGTTCTTGAATGTGTTCTGAAGGACCTCGACAGCGCTCTTCTGTATCAGGAGTATCTGGTTATTCACGATATCGTAGGTGGAGGCCTTGTCCGCTTCCAGGATCCCCAGCTTCGGTATGTTCCTCCCGGATTTCACGATATTGGCGTCCGCCCTGGGGACGAGCATCAGCGTCTTGGCCGCATGGAGGTCGAGCGCCTTCAGCACGGAGACCATGTCCCTGGTCTTCGGCCCGGGGAACGTGAAGTCCTCCACGATCCTGATCTGCCCTTCCTTCGCTTTATGCGACAGTGCGGACTTCCGGGCGAGCTTCCGCAGACCCGCCGGGAGGGTGCTCGAATAGTCTCGGGGCTTCGGACCGAATATCGAGCCTCCGCCCACCATGACCGGGGAGCGCGAGGACCCCTGGCGCGCCTGTCCCGTATGCTTCTGCTTGAACGGCTTCTTCCCGCCGCCGCGCACTTCCGCGCGCGTCTTCACCTTCGACGTCCCCTGCCGCTGGTTGTCCAGGTAGACGCGGACCGCGCGGTACATGGCGTCTTCGTTCGGCTCGATCCCGAAAATGTCGGCGGAGAGCTTTACCTTCTCGCCGCTCTTCGTGCCGTCTTTTTTGTAGACATCCAGTTCCATCGCCGCACTCTCTCTGAGATTATTGAGCCTTGCGTTTGCGGATTTCGAGGTACCCGTTGATCGCGCCGGGGACCGAGCCCTTGAGGAGGAGGAGGTTCGAATCCGCGATGATCCCGACCACCTTCAGGTTGTGGACCGTCACCTGTTCGCCCCCCATCCTGCCGGCCATGCGCATCCCCTTGAATACCCGCGAAGGGTACGAGGAGGAGCCGATCGAACCCGGTGCGCGCTCGCGGTCGCTCTGACCGTGCGTCCGGAATCCGCCGCCGAAGTGGTGACGCTTGACGACCCCCTGGAATCCCCGTCCCTTGGAGGTGCCGATCACGGAGACGACGTCCCCCTTCGTGAACACCGACTCCACCTTGATTTCCTGCCCGGGCTGGACTTCGGCCATCCCGGGTTCGCGGAATTCGCGGACGAGCTTCGCGGGCTTCACGCTTGCCTTCGCGAAATGCCCCTTCTGCGGCTTGCGGACAAGCCTCTCGCGCATCGGGTCGAACCCGAGCTGTACCGCCTCGTATCCGTCCCGTTCCTTCGTCTTGATCTGCGTAACGTAACACGGGCCCGCCTCGATCACCGTGCACGGTACCACCTGACCAGAGTCGTCAAAAATGCTGGTCATGCCGATTTTTTTCCCCAGGAGTCCGTTCATGCGTTCATCCATTGTGAGAATACATCGCCGCGGGCCGACAGCTCCGCCGCCGGCACCGTCCCCGTTGCCGTGCCGCCCCGGCCGTGTTTCACCGCCGGGACAACGCGCTTATTCCTGCTTTCAAATGATCGCGGGTTACACTTTGATCTCGACGTCGACGCCCGCGGGTAGATCGAGCTTCATCAGGGAATCGACAGTCTTGTTGGTCGAGTTGAGTATGTCGATCAGCCGCTTGTGCGCGCGCGTCTCGAACTGCTCCCTCGACTTCTTGTCAACGTGAGGAGAACGAAGCACAGTATAGACCGTACGCTTCGTGGGTAACGGGATCGGGCCTGAGACCACAGCGCCTGTTGACTTCACAGTCTTGATGATCTTTTCCGCAGACTTGTCGATCAGGTTGTGATCGTACGATTTGAGCTTGATTCGTATCTTTTGCCCGGCCACGTTTGTCAGTACTCCATGTAGTCACAGAGACAACGGGGAGCGCGCCTTGAGGGCGCACCCCTCACGAATGCAGCACTA
>DASVIU010000108.1:0-2984 GCA_036386275.1 Bacteroidota bacterium
AAAGGATTCGTCTCCTTTGCGTCAAGGAGGTTGTGATGAAGAGGAGCAGAAGAGCGAACCGGAGGCTGGTGCTGTCGAGGATGTTCGACCTTGTCGAGAAGAAGTACGGCATCGACGTGGATCGTGAGGAGTTCGTCGGGGAACGCGTGTCGCTTCACGAGGTTGACGCCCTTCTCGCATTCAAAAGCGACCCGCACCTTGATGAACTCCGCGGCGCTCTGGAACGTATCGCAGACGGCTCGTACGGCGTCTGCATCGGATGCAAAACGGAAATCGACCAGCGACTGCTGGACGAAGAGCCTGCGCGCCGGATATGCGAAAAATGTGAAAAGGAGTGCAACCGGTCGTCGTCGGTGTCCATGGAGGCTCACTGGCTCCATTAGTCACGCCCCGGATCGGCGTGATCGTTGACTTCATGGCCTCTCCCGGTTGTGCTGCGCCAGGTCCGTCCGCCCCCAATGTCCCCCCGGTCTTCCCTCTGTCACAACCTGAACAGGAAGAATGAAAAAGGACCTCGTTTCTTTCGCTCTCTGGAGCACGAAGGAGTTGTCGTCGGTCTTCACGCTCGCCCGCCGTATCAAAAACGGCGACCTCAGGGATGCCTCGATTCTCGCGCGGAAAAGCGTCGCGCTGATATTTGAGAAAGAATCGCTCCGCACGCGCGTGTCCTTCGAGGTGGGGGTGGCCCAGCTCGGTGGCCATCCCATATTCCTGCAGCAGGAGACCATCGGAATTGCCACCCGTGAATCTGTGCACGATATCGGAGCTGTCCTCTCGCGGTACAATGACATCATCGTGGCGCGCACAAGCCGCCACCAGACATGCATCGAGCTCGCGGAGAGTGCCGGCATTCCCGTCATCAATGCGATGACAGACCTCCTCCATCCCTGCCAGATACTCGCCGACGTCTTCACGCTCCAGGAAGGCGGGCGCTTCGGGCCTGCACAGAAGATCGTGTATCTCGGCGACGGCAATAACATCGCGAACTCCTGGCTTGAGCTGGCAGAAAAGTTTTCGTTCCGCCTTCTGCTCTGCTGTCCGCCGGGTTACGAGCCGCACCCGCAGATACTGGAACAGGCGAAGGCGAACGCTATCGGGAGCGTCCAGCTCTCGCACGACCCGGAGGGGGCGGTGAAGGATGCCGATGTCATCTACACTGACGTCTGGCCGCAGGCCGCGGGGGGGGGAAGCAGGCTCGCGCACGTTTTCAAGCCGTTCCAGGTGAACAAGAATCTTCTCCGGGATGCGAAGAAAGACTGCATCGTCATGCACCGCCTCCCGGCCAACAGGGGAGAGGAGATCACGTCCGACGTCCTCGACGGAAAGCATTCGATTGCCTTTGTCCAGGCCGAGAACAGGCTCCACGTCCAGAAGGGGATTATGGCGTTCCTTCTCGGCCAGAAATAGGTGTGTCAAAATATGGGCATTGACTACGATTCTGGACGGTCCCTCCATGCAGGAGGGCTGATTTCGGGCCCGGGAAGCGGAAAATGAGTTGGCACGTGTGTTGGAGTACACTTGGCCGGAGTGGTTCAGACAGAGAGGTCAAGGTGTTGCCATGAAAACAGTACTCGCAGTTGCTTTTCTCGCATTAGTCGGCACGGCGGCGGCTCCTGCTCAGGCTCCTGCTCAGGCTCCTGCTCAGGAAGAGGCCGGCATCGGCATGTTCTATTCTTCGCTCGGCTCACAGGGGGAGTGGATCTCTGTGGACGGAGGGACGTATGCGTGGCGCCCCGCCGGTGTGGAATCCGGCTGGCGGCCCTATTCCGACGGCCACTGGGTCTGGACGGACGACGGATGGTACTGGGCTTCCGATGAGCCGTGGGCATGGGCGACATACCATTACGGCCGCTGGTACTGTGATGACTATTACGGATGGGTATGGGTGCCGGGGTATGAATGGGCTCCGGCCTGGGTCGAGTGGCGCTACGGCGGAGATTACGTCGGATGGGCGCCGCTCAGTCCCTACGCGGTGTTCAGCGCAAACTGGGGGGTGCATTATCGCAGGTACTGGGCGACCCCCTACAACTACTGGTCGTTCGTCGATTGCCGGTACATGGGCAATCACGATCTGCACAGGTACGTGTACGGGACCGGCGACAACACACGCTTTATCGGCCGCACGCGCACGGCGGGAAGCGTCCGCTACGACAACGGGCGGATCATTACACGCGGACCTGAGCGCGAATACGTGGAGCAGCGCGGAAATGTTCGTGTCCCGCGCGGGAACCTTGTTGATGTGAGAGGGCGTGAACAGGCCGGAATGGTGCGTGAAAACGGCGGCGAGCGCATCGGCGTGTACCGCCCGCGGTTCGACGCCGGCGGGCGCGTCAGCACGGGCACCCGCCCCGATCGAGTCCGGCTCGATGACCATCCGATGGGTCTCGACACGCGGGGAACGGACATGCGGCGGGTCGATGAATCGCGCCGGGGGACTGTGGGCCCGCGGACCGATGTTCGTTCCACCGAGCCGAATATCATCCGGGAACGCCCGACGGTCCGTCCGGACAACCCGGACCGGAACCTCAACCGCCCCGTGGTCAGGCCTGATCGAGTGGTCCGGACTCCCGATCGCACGGTGAACGAGGCGCGTCCGTCCCGTCGCGAAGGGCGAAGCTTCAATACACCGCGTGGCGGGAACTGGTCGCCGCCGCAGAGGACATTCACACCGGGAAGCGGAGGGAGGTCTCCTGGCGGAAGAACGGAATCTCCTGCAGGTGAACGGGGGAGTGGCGGCAGCAGAGGCGGCGGCGGGAGAGGCGGACGCCGGTGAGCAGTTGCTATGCCGCTGCGCCGAGAAAATCCTTCTTTCTCTTGATAAGCTGCGAGGCACGCCAGCCTGCAACCTCGAAAAGTTGCGGTGTCGCCGAGGATTGCAGGTAGAACTGGTCCCCTTCCTTCATCTTGTACAGCCGTAACTGCACGCCCCCCAGCTCGATCTGAAGCGTCAGGGCCGGCATCTCCTGCACAGCGGTATCGATGAA
>DASVIU010000109.1:0-3217 GCA_036386275.1 Bacteroidota bacterium
GAACGAGTATGCCCTCAGGACGCATGAATCGAAATACATCGACTACATGACGTTTCATCTCTGGCCGTTAAACTGGGGATGGTTCAATCCGATGAAGATCGGCGAGACACTTCCCTCGTCTGAGGAAAAAGCCGTGGAGTACATCCGGACTCATCTCGCTGTGGCACGACAACTGAATAAACCGGCCGTCCTTGAAGAATTCGGGTTTCCCAGGGACAGCGCCCGATGCTCGCCCGAAAGCCCGACAACGGCACGGGACTCGTACTACGCGAGGATATTGGGAGTCCTGGCTGATTCTGCGGGTGCGGGCGCACCCATCGCGGGATCCAACTTCTGGGGCTGGGGCGGATCGGCACGGGGAAAGAATGCGGACAACGTCTGGCGCAAGGGGGATCCTTTCGTCGGGGATCCGCCGCAGGAGCCCCAGGGCTTCAATTCGGTGTTCCTGGCGGACACGACGACACGGAGACTCCTGCGCGCTCACGCGTTCAGGATGATGAGCATCGGCACGGACAATTCGCTCGATGCTCCTGGAACACGGTGATCCGACTCCCCCTCACGCCGGCAGGGCGCTCCTGGCTCAAAATCTGATGTTCACTTTCTTCCCCCTGTATTCGACGGTCCTGTCGGGGGAAGAGGTTGGTTCCGGGCCTGCCCCGCGGTTCTCCCCCACGAGGACAATCGTGAATCTCTTCGATGCCGCCCCCCCGCGATAGCTCCCCAGCCGTTGGCCGAGTGTTAACGTCCTGCGGGATTCGTCCCAGTGGATCGGAATGATCGAGTAGACACCCTTCTCGTAGTCGTACGTGTCCCCTGCGTCGTCATAAAGCTCGAAGTCGGCGTCCCTGCCTCTGTAGACCCGCAGTTCGGTGGGGGCGCTGCTTTGCTCCGTCGCGTACTGGATATCCGGCCCCAGGGGAACAACGGACCCTGCGGGGACGTACAGGGGGAGGCGGCTGATGGGAGCATCGGCACTCACGTGCTCTCCGCCCGCAGTCGATTTCCCGGTCCAGAAATCAAACCACACAGCGCCGCGGGGGAGGTAGACACCTGTTGTTCCGGCCACCCCCGGGGGGTCATCGGGCTGTTCCCAGTTGAGTTTCAGAAGGGCGTTGTTTGGCTTGAACTGTCTGTGTTCGAGCCGGAACGGATACTTGACCCCGGCCGAGAGATCCACGACGGCTGAAAACGTTTTACGGACGCTGTTTTCGGGTTCGTCGAAGACGAGCTTGTTGTCAAGCCAGAGACGTATCCCCCCGTCGGTGATCACATACAGCGTGTGGCGCCCCCCGCGTGCCCCTGTCATGATCGCTCCGTTCATCCTGACGGAGTATGCGGTATCAAGCCCGTCAGGGAGGCAGCCCGACCAGCTGATCTGGCTTGCATCTGTCTTGCGCGTGAGGATCAGGCGTTCGAACGACGTGCCACGGAAGACCTGGAATTCGCAGCCATGCTCACTGCCGTCGCCGGAATAAAAATGTGCGGGCGTGATATCCACACCCCTGTATACCGGGATATGAAACATGGGACGCGTCACGGGGCAGACCATCAGCGCGGCCCCGAACATATATTGATCGGCAATCGAATAGACGTTTCTGTCCCCGGGAAAATCCATAGGGAGACCGCGGATGAAGGAATAGTCGTCATGTGTGACCTTCCAGGCGGTGGAGTAGATGTATGGCATCAGCCTGTAACGGAGCTTGTCGCTTGCCGAGAGGGCATCATATGCCCAGTCCCCTTTCTCGCCGAACTGCCATATCTCGCGGGGGATGTTCGTGCCGTGCGCCCGGAAAATAGGGGAGAATGCCCCGAACTGGAACCAGCGTACGTACAGCTCCCTGTAGGCCGGATCGCTCAGCCCCCCCGGGAAATGGAAATCGGTGATGAACGCGCCGATATCGTGAGTCCAGTACGGAATTCCGGACATCGAGAAATTGATCCCCGAGGCGACCTGCACGCGCAGGTCGTCCCATGTGGCGAATGTATCTCCCGACCACGTGGCGGCGCCGTAGCGCTGCTGCCCGGCGAATGAAGAGCGTGTCAGGATAAATACGCGCTTCCGGTCGGTGGCGAGCCGGTGGTTCTCGTAGACGGCCCTGGTGGTCATCAGCGAATAGGGATTGAGATATCTCGCGAAACTTCCGAGGAAGTTCTTCCCCGCTTTCTTCAGCGAGAGTTCTGTGATGTACCGGTCGTCGCTGCAGCGGAATTCCGGTTCTGTCGCGTCCATCCAGTACGCGTCGACGCCGTTGTCGAAAAGGCCCTTCCGGACATACTTCCAGTAGATGTCCCTCGCTTCGGGATTGTAAGCATCGTAGACTTTTCCGCCGTTCCAGTGCGGGACCGCAAGCAGGAGATTCCGACCGTCCATCTCTTTATAGATTCCAGCCGCCGGACCGAACGCGGGCCAGATCGATACCATGAGATGAGCATTGTACTGATGTATGGTGTCCGCCATCCGCCGGGGCTCCGGGTAATTCACGGTATCCCACATCATGCTGCTGAACTGGTCCATCCCCCCCCAGTAACTCCAGTCCTGTACGATGTTGTCCAGGGGTAGTCCTCTTCTCCGGTATTCCCTGACGATGCCGATCAGTTCCTGGCCGGTTTTGTATCGCTCCTTGGATTGCCAGTACCCGTATGCCCATTTTCCGGCGAGGGGAGCCTTGCCTGTTAGCAGACGGTACCCTGCGACGACCCTGTCCAGGGCCGGACCGTAGACGACATAGTAGTCGATTGCGTCGGCGACCTCCGATTGAAGAAGTGTCGTTCCCCGGCTGTCGGAAAAACGGGATCGTGAATAGTTGTCCCACAGTATGCCGTATCCCTTCGTCGAGACGAGGAATGGATTCACCGCCGTGCGGTTCGCCTGCTCGATGAGAATATCCTGCCCCCGGTAATTGACGATGGGGTCTTCGAACTGGCCAAGTCCGTAGATCCCCTCTTCTTCGCTGAGCGTGAACTGCTGTGTGATTTGGTATCCTTCATCCAGCGTCGCCGGTACAAAAGTCCCCGGGCCGGGTCCCTGTGCCGCCAGAAACAGTGCTCCCTTGTTGTCGGAGAATCTGAGTTCTCCGTTCAGCCTGTTGACCCGGACGGTCATCTCCCGGGTCGAGAGTATGAGTGTGTCACCTTTCTCTGTCGCGGCGGACTCCACATACGCCGGGACCGCGGTCACGCTCAGGCTCGGGGTGGTGGGGATCGTCGAGTCGGGGGA
>DASVIU010000110.1:0-2294 GCA_036386275.1 Bacteroidota bacterium
CACTCCGGGGAACACGGGGAGGAGGGCTTCCATGACGTACCGGTATTCTTTGAATGCCACACGGAGGCTGTGGATCGTTTTCGTGTCCCCCGCGGTGAGCTTCCTCCCCCGTGCCGCCACGCGAAGGTACTTCTTCGCCGCGACCCCTGCCAGGACCGCAGCGGCGGCCGACGTGCGCGCGGGTGTTTCTTCCAGCGAAGCGAGCGCAAGTGTAATCGCGGAAATCTCCCGTTCGAACGCGGCGGTGTCGAAACGGACTATAGCGCGTCCCGCATTCCTGACGAGCTCCTTCTCAAGCATCCTGGCTTCGCGGAGCATGGGACGGCCGACCGTGTACCGGCGCGTGAGCCCGCGGAGCGTCAGAATGCGAACATGGCAATCACGCAGGGGAGAAAAGGATTTCAGGTACCTGCGCAGCACCCGCCGGGACCGGGGGCTGACCTCTCCCGGCAGAACGGCGTCCGCCAGGTCCAGGACCGCAAGCAGCCGGCGGGTCGCAACCCGCAGGTCATGTATCCCCGGTTCCGTGCAGCGGCGCCGGTTCCGGCCGAGCTCGGCGGCAAGCCGGTGCCAGCGCCCCTCCACCGCGCGCATGAGAAATCCGGCGATGTCGGACCCGAGGAACGCGGACGTGGTGTCGTTCCTAGTCTTCAACAGAGACTTTCACGCTGAAGGTTTCTTCGAACATCTGTGACTTTTTCAGCAGCGCCCATTTCTCCAGCAGCAGATCCCCCTCTCCTTTGAGGCTGATGATGAATTTCGGCTTCCGGAATTCGACGCTGAACTCGCTCACTTTCGCGGCATGCTGGTTGTCCATCGCGTCGGCCACCCGGAGAAGCGCAGCGAGTTTTGAGACCACCACCCTGTCTTTTGACGGCAGCACCCGGAACGCGTCATGCTGTATCTTGGGCTGCGATTTCCGGTGGTACCGCGCCGTGTTCGCCACGATCGCCATCTGTTCATTCGACAGCCCGATCACCGGCGTGGCCGTCAGCAGGTAGAGCGTGTGCTTGTGATGCTCCGCCATGTTGATGAATCCCCCGATGTCGTGCAGGAGTGCCGCGACCTCGAGCAACAGACGGTATTCGAGCGTGAGGTTGTGCAGCGTGCGGGTCTCGTCGAACAGCCGGACGGCGAACCGGGCAACGGTCGTCCCGTGCTGCTCGTCGAACATGTACTTCTTCCCGAGCTGGAGCGCGGATGCCATGACCTGGTCGCGGAGGGGATGCCGTTTCTCTCCGTAGAGCTCCTGCGCCATATCGATCAGGAGCCCGTCCTTCAACCCGACCTTCGGGATGATCAGCTCCTCGACGCCGGCGAGCTTGAGTATCTTCTGGAGGACGATCGACGCGGGGACGATCACGTCGGCCCGGTCCGGACGGAGGCGGAGCTGCGAGACACGATCCTCGAACGACATGCCGAGGAGCTTCCGCACAAGCTGATCCAGCTCCCCCTCTTCGAGCACCGTGTCCTTCTCCTTCCCGAGCACCTCGCGCCGGAGGTCGCCGAGCGTCTCGATATTCCCCCCGGTCCCCACGCACACCTCGATCTTCTGGCCGCCGATCTCCTTCTTCAAGCGGCGCTGCGTCGCATCGACGTACTCGCGGACGAGCTGGTTGAAGTGTTTTTCGCCGTGCTTTTTCTCTTCGAGCACCTGGAGGAGCCGCACGGCTCCCATGCGGAAACTTTCCGTCGAGAGTATGTTCCCGTCGGCCACGAGGGTGATCTCCGTGCTGCCGCCGCCGATATCGATGAGCATGGCGAGCTTGTTCCGGAGATTCACCTTCTCTTCCACCGCGAGATGGATCAGCCGGGCCTCCTCCTCTGCGCCGATCACCGTAAGGTCGATTCCGCTCGCCTGTGCGATACGGTCGATGAAAAGGTCCCTGTTTGTCGCCTCGCGCGTGGCGCTCGTCGCCACGGCCTTCGTCCATTTCGCCCCGCGCGCGTCGACGGCAACCCGGAATCTCCTGAACGCCTCGACGGCGTTTTCGATCGTCTGCTCGGCGATGGCACCGGTCGTAAACACGTCCTGTCCGAGGCGCACGGGCTCGCGGAGGTTTTCGACGACGGAGAGTTTCCTCTCACCGTCGACGGTCCCTATGGCGAGCCTCATGGCGTTTGAACCTATGTCTATCGCGGCAAATGTTGGCATTGTACGAGTCGTTATCCGCCGATGCTTTTTGTCGTCGTGTGAGTCCGTTGCGGTCAATGGACAATATACGCTTCCACACGCACAATTTCACCGCGGGGGGCCCCGGGGACAACCCTCCGCTCAATGCCGGGAACGGCTG
>DASVIU010000111.1:0-7351 GCA_036386275.1 Bacteroidota bacterium
TGATCATGGTGTTCGTTCTGATGATAGGCCTGTATTTCTATTTCACGCAGATGTTCGTCGGGGCGATACTCGCCGCGATCGTCATGCTCATCACAGGGTTCTTCTTTGCCGCCGTATCGGGGAACCTCGTCGGACTGATCGGTTCGTCAAACAACCCGATCTCCGGCCTCACGCTCGCTGCAACGGTCATTGCGGCGCTGACGATGGTCATCGTCGGCGTCAAGGGGATCGAGGGAGTGGCTGCTGTCCTTGGTGTTGCCGCCGTCGTGTGTGTCTCCTCCGCGGTCGCGGGGGAGATGCTCCAGGACCTGAAGGTGGGACACATTCTGGGGGGTACCCCGTCCAAGATGCAGATCGGCGACATCCTTGGGGTCATTGTGGCGGGGCTCGTCATGTTTTTCCCCCTTTACGTGCTTCATAACGCCGACCTTGCCGCCCATCCGGCGACCGGAGGGTTCGGGAGCGCCAATCTTTCGGCGCCCCAGGCGGGACTCATGGCGGCCCTTTCCCAGGGGATCGTGGGGGGCGAGATGGCGTGGCCGCTCGTCGTTGTCGGGATTGCGCTGGGGATTTCGCTCATACTGGTGAGAGTGAAGAGCCCCATGCTTTTCTCGGTGGGGATGTATCTCCCGCTCGAGACGACATTCGCGATATTCGTCGGCGGTTTGATACGCGGCATGGTGAACAAGCGTGCCGCCGCCCGGGGACTCAACGACGCTCAGAAAGCGCGCGTGGAAAACGCGGGCGTGCTCTCCGCGTCGGGCCTCATCGCCGGTGAAGCACTCGTCGGCCTCTTCATTGCCGCGGTGGTCTTTGTCCGCGACCGGATCGGAGGCCCGGCAAAATTCTGGATCGTCCCGGGGTTTGAAACGATCGCCCCCTGGCTCGCAATCCCTGTGTTCGTGATTCTCGCCCTGTACCTGATCTATGTCCCGCTCTCGAAGGCCGGGAGGGCCGATGAACCCGCGCCGCCGACGGCGATCATGTGAGTTCCCCCACGCCGGCCCGGTGTCTCCGGTACCCGCGGTCCGGCACTACATACCGAAAGGAGCACTGAACCATGTCGCAAGCGATTGAAGGGCTGCAACCGGCTATTGTGTGGAAGTATTTCGCCGAGATCGCACGAATCCCCCGCTGCTCCAAGCACGAAGAAGCGATATCGAAATACGTGCGGGAGACGGCGCAGCGGCTCGGACTGAAGGCGAAGACGGACAAGTTCGGCAACGTCGTCGTCCAGAAACCCGCCAGCGCGGGGAAGGAGCGGGTCAAGAGCATCGCGCTCCAGGGTCACCTCGACATGGTCGGCGAAAAGAACAAGGACAAGGTCCACAACTTCGCAAAGGACCCCATTGAGCTGGTGCGGAAAGGGAACGTGCTGATGGCCAACGGGACCACGCTGGGGGCGGACAACGGCATCGCCGTGGCAACAAACCTCGCGATCATGGAGGACCGCTCGCTCGTCCACGGTCCCCTGGAGTTCCTGTTCACCGTCGATGAAGAGACCGGCCTGACGGGTGCGAGCAACCTGGCACCCGGCATGCTGGAAAGCAGGACGCTGATGAACCTCGATTCCGAGGAGGAGGGGCATATTTACGTGGGATGCTCGGGCGGGCGGGATACCCTCGGGACATGGAAAGCCTCGCTCGAACCGGCGCCAGCCGGGACAGCGGGTGCGGTGCTGAAAGTTACCGGCCTCAAGGGAGGGCACTCGGGACTCGAGATCGACAAGGGGCGCGGAAACGCCGTGAAGATCATCAACCGCGTCATCCTCCGGCTTGCCCCTCTGGGTGCCCGTCTCGCGTCCGTCGACGGGGGGAACAAGCATAATGCCATCCCCCGGGAGGCGGAAGCCCTCCTGTTCCTCCCCAAACGGAAGTGGGAGGAAGCCGTCGCGGTCGTCGCGCAGTACAACATTGTTATAAGCGCGGAGCTGGGGTCCGTCGAACCCGATCTCACGATTACGCTCGCGCCCACAAAGAAGAAGGGGAAGGTCCTCGCGAAGAAACTCCAGAAGCAGCTCTGCAGCACCATTGCCGCGCTCCCGCACGGCGTCACAAAAATGAGCGCGGATATTCCGGGGCTTGTCGAGACTTCCACGAATGTCGCCGTCGTGAGGACGGAGAAGAAATCGGTGATTGTCGCGACCAGCCAGCGGAGTTCCGTGGCGTCCGAGATCGATGAGATCTGCCAGTCGGTCGCGGCGGTCTTTGATCTGGGGGGTGCGGCCGTGCAGGGGACGGACGGCTATCCGGGCTGGAAGCCCAACATGAACTCCGAGATTCTCGGGCTTGCCCGGGCGACATACAGGCAGCTCTTCGCAAAGGACCCCGAGGTGAAGGCGATCCACGCGGGACTGGAGTGCGGCATCATTGGAGAGAAATTCCCCGGAATCGACATGATATCGTTCGGCCCGACGCTCGACGCCGTGCACTCGCCCGACGAGAAAATCTACGTCGACACGGTCGACAGGTACTGGAAGTTTCTTCTGGAAATTCTGAAGAATGCGCAGTAACGTCGCGTCATACGTCAACCACCGAAAGGCGGAAGGAGATGCCTGATCCCATTCCGGGCGGGAGAGTCTCCGCCCTGGGTCTGGACCCCCGTCATCGCTCGTACAGGTTCGCTGTCCTGTTCTTCGTCGCACTGCTGACGTTCGGCAGCTATTTCGCCTATGACAGCGTCGGTGCCATCGCGCCGACGCTTGTCACCGCCCTGGGCATCGGACGCGAAGCCATCGGCCAGATGTACACCGTCTACAGCGTCGCCGCGATTCTCTCCGTGTTCATCGGGGGATTGCTTATCGACAAAATCGGCACGCGCCGCGCAAGCCTCCTTTTTTCCGGGCTCGTCACGGCGGGGGCGCTCATCGTCGCGATCGCCCCGAACCTCTGGATACTGTATCTTGGCCGGTTCGTGTTCGGATGGGGTTCGGAGTCGCTCGTCGTGGCGCAGAGTGCGATATTCGCCAGGTGGTTCAAGGGGAAGGAGCTTGCCCTCTCGTTCGGGATCGGCCTGACACTCAGCCGCCTGGGGACGCTCTTCAGCTTCAACACGGAGGCGCTGATCGCCGACTATTTCAAGGACTACAGGTACGCCCTGTGGGCTGCCGTCCTTTTCTGCGCCGCCTCCCTCCTGTCGAACTTCATCTATAACATTCTGGACGCCCGGGGGGAGAAGACCCTCGCGTTGAAGGAGGAAGGAGGGGGCGACAAGATCGTCCTGGGGGACATCAAGAAGTTCACCTCTTCGTACTGGTTTGTGACGTTGTTGTGCGTGACGTTTTACTCGGCCATATTCCCTTTCACGGCACTCTCGACGGATTTCTTCAACACGAAATGGGGCCTGCCGATGACCGCCGGTTCCGAAGGCGGGTTCTTTTCACAGGTGTTTTACAATATATTCCACATGTTTACGACCGCTGGCGGGACCACGACGATCATCATATTCGCCTCGATGATTTTCGCCCCCGTGTTCGGCCAGATGGTGGACAAATTCGGCCGCCGGGCGTCGATGATGGTGATCGGCTCACTGCTGATGGTTCCCGCGTTCCTGATCATGGGGTTCACGATGGTGCCTCCGGCATTCCCCATGATCATGCTCGGTGCGTCGTTCGTCCTTGTTCCGGCGGCAATGTGGCCTTCGATCCCCCTCCTCGTGGAAAAGAACAGGGTGGGGACCGCCTTCGGGTTGACAACGATGATCCAGAACGTCGGACTCGCGATTTTCCCCGTGCTGAACGGGTTTCTGCGCGACACCACGGAGAATTACACTGCGAGCATGGCGATGTTTTCCTCACTGGGGCTCTTCGGGCTTCTGTTTGCATTCGCGCTCCTGAGATCGGACAGGCGCGGGGGCGGCGTGCTCGAGGGGAAAGAGGGGCGCTGATGCACTCGTCATATCTGTCTACGGGGTTCTCAAATGTCTGAAGAGAAAAGAATCCTCATCCTGGAGCCCGACCCGACGGACGCGGAAATCATTATCATGCAGCTCCGGAAACCGGGCATTCCCATGAACACGCGCCGCGTCGGCACAAAGGACATGTTCGACAGGATCATGGCCGAATTCAGGCCTGATATCGTCATTGCCGACACCTCGTTGCCACGTTGTGACGTCCTCGCGCTCGTACGTCAGCACAGGCTGGAAAACCCGGACGTCCAGTGGATTATCGTCTCGGGGGGAGGTTCGGAGGAGGTGGCGGTGGAATCGCTGAAAGCGGGCGCCGGGGATTACGTGTCCAAGAAGAACATCTCGCGCCTCGGTGCTGCGGTCCAATCCTTGCTCGAGACCCCCCCTGCACCGCCCCCTCCTCAGGATCAGGAGCCGGCCCCCCTCCAGGAGTCACCTCCTCCTGCATCCGGACCGGTCCCCGGAGGAGAAGATATCTTCAGGCGGACACTGGAGAGCACAAGCGACCTGATCGCCGTCCTCGATCTCGAGGGAAGGCGCATCTACAACAACCCTGCGTACGAAGATCTCCTCGATGAGCCCGACACACTCGAGGGGACGAGCTCGTTCGTGGACGTACATCCGGATGACCGGGAAGCGGTCAGAAACGTGTTTCGCGAAACCGTGGCCACAGGAGTCGGGCGGCGACTGGAATACAGGCTTGTGGACCGGAACGGCACCATCCGGTATATCGAATCGCAGGGGAGCCTCATCAGGGATGCGGCGGGAAACCCGGAAAGAGTCGTCATTATTTCCCGCGATATCAGCCAGAGGAGGATGGCCGGCGAATTCATGCGGCAGGTGCAGGAGGAGATTGCACGCAACCGCGGGGATGAGTTCTTCCCGGGTCTTGTCCGTGCCCTGGCCGAGGCGCTGGGGGTCAAGTACGCACTCGTGTCGGAATGCACCGACAGGAGACGGGAACGTGTGCGAGCTCTCGCCTACTGGGCCTCAGGTGGGCTGGCCCCCGTGTTCGAATACGACGTCGCGAACACCACATGCGAACGGGTGGTACGTGAGGCGAAAACGATCTATTTCGCCACGGACATCCAGCAGCTCTTTCCGGGCGAAGCGGCACTTGCGGCGATGGACGCCTGCTCCTACATGGGTACCCCCCTTATCGATTCGGGCGGGGGAGTGATCGGCCACCTTTTCATCATGCATGACAGTCCCCTCCCGAATCCCGACGTTGCGAGATCAATACTTACGGTCACGGCGGCCCGCGCCGCGTCGGAGCTCGAGCACCGGCTCGCGATGCGCGTCATTGCCGAGAGCGAAGCGCATTTTCATGCTCTGCTCGAGGAGATGACTGCCGGCGTCATCGTGACCGACCTGGAGGATGTCATTACGTTTGTGAACCGCCCGATGTACGAGCTGACCGGCTACGCCGACGGGGAAATGCTCGGCAGGCTTGCGTCGACGCTTCTGATCCCTGATGTGGACCGGCGTCTCCTGTACGAACGGAACGAGCGCCGCCGGCAGGGAGTGACCGAACGCTATGACGCCACGCTGAAGAGGAAAGACGGGACCGTGTTCGGTGCGCAGATAAACGCGGCGCCCCACAGGAACGTCCGCGGTGAGGTCGTCGGCACGCTTGCGCTTGTCATCCCGGGGGGACCAGGCCCCCGGCAGGCGGTGTCCCCGGACGCCGATGCGGGGCTCCTCGAGCAGGCTCAGGACGCCGTCTTCGTCTGCGATCCGGAAGACCGCATACTCTTCTGGAACCACGCTGCCGCCACCCTCTACGGATGGAGTGCCGAAGAAGTCCGGGGGAAGCTCTCGGCGGAGGTCCTCCATACGGAGCAGATACGGAGGCTCGGGGGTGCGGCGCACACGACGCTGGTGGAGGGATTCTGGGCGGGGGAGCTGCGGCAGGAGCGAAAAGACGGAGTCATCGTCCTCGTGGACAGCAGATGGACACTCATCCGTGATGCGGAAGGACATGCCAAATCGGTGCTCGTCATATGCACCGACATCACTGGGAAGAGAGAGCTTGAAGTGTATGAACTCCGGGCGCGTCATATGGAGGGGATCGCGAGCCTCGCCTCAGCTCTGGCGGCTGATCTCGATGCGATACTGACGCCTGTCATGCTCGCAGTTCCCGCCATTGCCGCGAAAGCCGACGACGATCATTCCCGCCAGGCCGTGGCGATGGTGGCGACGAACGCCCGGCGTGGTATGGAGACGGCGAACCAGGTCCTCGCTCTTGCCGACAATGCAGGGAGCGGGAAGGGACTTCTCGATCCCGCGGAGATTCTCGCCGAAGCCGCCAGGATCCTCAAGGCCGGGCTTCCTGAATCGATCCCTCTGGAGACAGCACTTGAACACGGTCTCTGGGCCATCGCCGGGACGGCAATCCAGATACAGCAGATTTTGCAGAACATCTGCACGAACGCACGGGAAGCAATGCCTGATGGAGGAGTTCTCCGGATCGCGGCTGAAAATCTTCTGATAGACCCCCGGTCAATGGCCACCATCCCTCACGCTCTTCCCGGGAAATACGTGGTCATCACAGTCAGTGACACCGGTCGGGGAATCCCCCCTGAGATCATCGGAAATGTCTTTGAGCCGTTCTTCACGACAAAGCCCTCCGGGCGGACCACCGGCCTCGGTCTTTCGACTGCTGCGGCGATGGCGCGGAATCATCACGGGTTCATCAACATATTCAGCGTGCCGGGTCAGGGGACGAATGTCAAAGTTTATCTCCCGGCAGGGGATATTTCAGGTGAGGGGACGGATCCGGATCTCTATCTTGGAGGGGGACGGCGGATTATTGTCGCGCAACCGCAGGCATCCCTGAGAGACATCGTAAAAAAGATCCTCATCGCTCACGGGTACGATGCGGTAACTGTGACAGACGGTGCGGAGGCTATTGCTCTCTGCCGCCGCCCCGGGGCCGGGATTGCTGCGGCTGTGATCGACATGGACATCCCCTTCATGGACGGATCGGCAATTCCCCGGATCCTTCAGAGTGCAAATCCCTCTCTCAAAGTGATCGTTACCGGGGGGAAACAGGGGGAGACCATCGAAGGTGCAGCGGTTGTCCTCCCGAGCCCGTTTTCGACAAGAGACCTCCTTTCTGCACTCCATGAGGAGACGGACGTCAGTCCATCGTGAGGTTCCCGCGGCAGATATTCGCAGGAATTCATTCGCAAAATTGACATTTTTGGCAAAAATGTGTACTTTTTTGTCAGACGATCCCTGAAAAGCCGGGTCATCGTTCAGTGAATTCTTTTGCCACTCGAAGGGGGAAAGATGGCCAGGGATGTACACAAGGTTTACGTCTTTTTCCTCATCGCGGCGGGCCTCCTCAGTACGATCGTTCTCGGCATACACGGGGCCGGGTACTATAACACTCCCCTCGAAGACCGGCCTTTCCATCCACAGTACACCTCGTTAAAACCCA
>DASVIU010000112.1:0-2146 GCA_036386275.1 Bacteroidota bacterium
CGCGCCATTCCACGTGCCGCTGAGGCCCCATTCCCAAAAATTGTAGTTCACCGAGGCGTGAAGCCTCTGGTCTCCGGGGAGCGACCTGTTGGGGGTGTAGGAGGCGGTCATGTCGATCCGGTGGAGAAACAGGGGATCGGAGAAATTGAACCGGAGGCCGTACCCCGGATAGACTTTGTACCCTTCCACGAGCGGATACACCGATGCCAGACGGATGTTCCCCATCGGGCTGTAGACTCCTGACGATGTCGTCACCGAGTCTGCGTTGACTGCCGAGGGGGGAGGAAGAGCCCATGTTTTCAACACCGGGAAGCTGTCGACAACTGCCTGGCCGAGATAACCGATGGGGCTCACGTCCGTCACTGTCCGGTTGGCGATCACGACCGGTACAAAACCCCTGCCGGTGAAATGATACGCCAGGAGGGAATCTCCGGAAAGGGGCAACGGCCTGAAGAATCCCGTTTCTCCGTTTGTCACCCACTCCATGGCCCTTTTCGCGACGTCATACCGGACGATGTTCGAGACGCCGCTGTAGTAGGAGCTGCCGAAAAGCCTGGCTCCGTCTTCCGAGAAGACAAAATTGGCCGGCGTGCTGTTGACGAAATCATACAGCGTGTCAAAGGATGCGTCCCCCGCAAGGAGCGCGGACGTCTTCATGCGGATCAGGAATTGCTTCCCGTCGACGTGCGTCAGGGCACCGATAATCTGTGAGCCGTCGGGCGAGATATCGATATCGAATATGTCCTTCCCGTAATCGAACGAGAATATCTGGTTCCATTCGTTGTACGGGTACGGAATCCTCACAAGAGTCGAGATCCCGTTGAAGTGGCGGACGCCCCAGAGCGAGCGGTCAGCCCTGTTGAAGGCGAAATCCCCCGTCCTGACATCCTTCATGAGGAGGCGCGACGTGCCTGTGGGGACTTCATAGGAATAGAGGTCCCGCCAGTGGTTGTTGTCTGCCGTGTAGAAAAGGGTCCGGCTCTCCGGATCGAACGAGAGGGACGTGACATAGAAGAGCGCACCCCCCCGCACTTCGTGGAGGTTTTCGACGGCTCCCGTGGCGATGTCGACTGCCGCGATGTGGGGCGTCTGCCCGGGGAAATTGACCGCCACGTAGGCACGGTGTGAGGCGGGGTCAAGAAATGACCGGGAAACCGATCCCATGGCTTCACCGGTAACATTCCTGTATGGCGTGATGGGGTAGCGCCGGAGGGAGTCGAGGTTCGCCTGCTGCCAGCGCTTCTCCCAGGCGATCCACCGCTGCCACTCATCGTCGAGCGACGCGCGGTAGACTTCTTCAAACTGGGCGGCATATCCGGCGCTGCAGCCGGGAGACTGTATGAACCACTGGAGAAGGGGGCCGGGGCCGTGCTGGAGGGCAAGGTAGCTGATGAACCGCGTCCCGTAGAGGTAGGACGCCGCTCCGACCTGGAAATCGACCTTCGTCCCTTCCGCCTCCAGTCCTACTTCGTCAAATATGTAGCTCGAGTCCCTCACCATCGTGCGGAAGACCATCTCGTCGTACGCCCCCAGTGCACGCCCGAGTCCCCCTGCCATCCACGTCTCCATGAATACCGCTATCGATTCGACGTACCACCTGGGCGCATACCAGCGGGGGCCTGTGACGTAGCCGTAGAGCATGGAGAGGGGCTGCTCGGAGATCGGAGCGACCTTCCCGAGAAACATCGAGCGGAAGAAGCTATCCCGGGGGGAGGGCTTGTCCATCGTCATGACGTGCACGAGCTCATGCATCATCATGAGATTGAATCTTTCCTCCGCAGGCATCGTCTCGTACACGTAACTGAACGGGGCGATCCCGATGCTCATGAAATCGAAAGGGACGGTGTTTGCCGCCCCGGAGGCGTAATCTCCGAAATCCTGGAGGAGGACGTTGACCTTTTCTCCAGGCCTGTAGTCGAACAGGCGGCTCTCGAAACGGAATGCGTTCTCGAAGCAGCCGACGATGTGAGGGACCAGGTACTCGTGGGCTTTTGAATAGTAGACGAGGCGCAGATTGTTCGTCTCCCGTTCGAAAAGCTGGGCGTGAAGTACGGAAGGGGACAACGCGACCGCGGCAGCCAGGACGAGTGCCCTGATCGGATGGTTCATCCTGAGACGGGGACCGGCCCGGCAAAAAAAGGGCAAG
>DASVIU010000113.1:0-4205 GCA_036386275.1 Bacteroidota bacterium
GACCACCGACCGGACGAACTACTACGAGAATGTGCCCAGCAATGCCCTGGAGCTCCCCCTCTTCCTTGAATCGGACCGGATGGGATATCTTGTGGATGCGATGACCCCCGCGAAAGTGAACGCCCAGCGGGACGTCGTCAAGAACGAGCGGCGCCAGAGCTATGAGAACCGCCCGTACGGCCTCTCGTCGATCCTCCTCGTGGAAAACCTCTATCCCCCCGAGCATCCCTATCACTGGCCCACGATCGGCTCCATGACTGATCTCTCGGCCGCAAGCTACGAGGACGTCGTCAAATTCTTCAGGACATATTACCTCCCGAACAACGCGAGCCTCGTCATCGCCGGGGACATAGACCCGGTGAAGACAAAAGCGAAAGTCGAATACTGGTTCAGCGATGTCCGCTCAGGGACCCCGGTCCCCCCCCAGCCGGCTCCCGTCGCGTATCTCTCCGCGGAAAAACGGATCGTGCAGGAAGACAAGGTACAGCTCCCCCGGCTCTACATGGCATGGCTGACCCCCGCCGGGTACGCCCCCGGCGACGCGGAGCTTGACCTCCTTGCGAGCGTACTGGCGGGAGGGAAAAATTCCCGCCTCTACAAACGGCTCGTCTACGACCTTCAGATCGCGCAGGACGTGTCGGCCTTTCAGGCATCCTCCAGGCTTGGCTCCACGTTCAGAATCGTCGTGACCGCCCGGGCGGGGCACACGCTCACGGAAATCGAGCGCGTCGTACAGGAAGAAATCAAACGGGTGAAAGCGGAACCCCCCTCCGCGCGGGAGCTGGGACGGGCGGTGAACCAGTATGAATCCTCGTTCCTCGACCGTCTGGAGAACATCGGCGGAAAAGCCGATCTCCTGAACGGCTATGTCACGATCACCGGGAATCCCGACTACTTCAACGAAGACCTCGCCCGGTACAAGGCGATCGACCCGGCCGCCGTCCAGGCGATGGCAAACACCTGGCTTCGGGACGACGGGCGTGTGATACTGAGCATCGTTCCGGTGGGGAAGAAAGAACTTGCGGCAACGAAGGAGGCCCGGTGATGGAATCCGCACACTCTCTCACCCGCGCGTTGCCGGCATCACAGGGGACCGGCATCCGTCTCCGGGATATCGCGTTCATCATCGTGGGGGTGACCGCTCTTCTTCACCCCCTGCAGCTCTCCGCTCAGCCCGACCGGAGCGGACCTCCGAAAATGGGGCCTCCCCCTGTGCTGGCGCTCCCCCCGATCCGGCATCTCGAGCTTTCGAACGGGATCAAAGTCCTGCTCCTTGAGAAGCACACGGTCCCGCTCGTCCAGGTCAACCTTGTCATCAGGGCCGGCGCCCTGATGGATCCCGACGGCAAGGCCGGTCTGGCGAGCATGACCGCGTCGATGCTGACGGAGGGGGCGGGCGGGCGGAACTCACTCGAATTCGACGATGCAGTCGACTTCCTGGGTGCGGATATCACTGCAACCTCGGGGTTCAGCGTCATGGGGATCTCGCTCCACACGCCTCTGGCGAAACTCGATTCCGCGCTTCTCCTCCTGGCCGATGTTGCGCGACGCCCACGGTTCCCGGCCGAAGAGCTTGAACGGATGCGGAAAGAACGGCTCACGGCGCTCATCCAGTGGCGGGATGAGCCGAGGATGCTCGCATCGGTCCTCTTCAACCGTTCGCTGTACGGGGAACACCCGTACGGAAGGCCGAGCGGAGGGTCTGCGGCGACGCTCCGAGCCTTGACAACGGATGACCTCAGGAAATTCCATGCAGGGTACATCGTACCGGGGAACACGACGATGATCGTCGTGGGTGACGTCACCGGGGAGGAGGTACTTCCAAAGGTCGAAAGCGCATTCGGAGACTGGAAGGGAGAGCCTGCCTCCGCGCCGCCGGTCCCGGCCATCAGCCAGCTCAAGGAGAAATCGCTTTTTTTTGTTGACAAACCCGGGGCGGCACAGTCGGTCATTCAGATAGGGCGCGTCGGCGTCCCGCGCCTGACGGAGGACTATTACGCCATCGTCGTCATGAACACGATACTCGGCGGGTCCTTCACCTCGCGTCTCAATATGAACCTCCGCGAGAAACATGGCTACACATACGGCGCCGGGTCCCGGTTTGACTTCCGCCCGCTCCCCGGACCGTTCATGGCCGCGGCCTCCGTGCAGACAGCCGTGACAGACAAGTCGCTCGTGGAATTCGTCAGGGAGTTGAAAGGGATACTGGACCCGGTTCCCCCCGCGGATGTCGAGAGGGCGAAGAACTATGTCGCGCTCGGCTTCCCCGCCGATTTCCAGTCGGTCGGACAAATCGCCGGCCAGATCGAGGAGCTTGTGATCTACGGTCTCCCGGACGACTACTTCAACAGGTATACCGAGAGGATACTGGCTGTCACGGCATCCGATGTCGAGCGGGTTGCCCGGAAGTATATCGACACCGAGAATCTTGCATTTGTGATCGTCGGCGACCGGAAGCTGGTCGGGGAGAGCGTTACGGCCCTCAAACTGGCTCCCGTGAAGTTTCTCACGGTTGACGATGTCCTCGGGCCGGCTCCGGTTCTGGAAGGGGGGAAGTAGCATGGGGGCGGCCGGCGGATTCGTCACGCTCCGTCGTGAAGTGATCGCTTGCCGCCTCTGCCCGCGTCTTGTCCGCTGGCGTGAAGAGGCCGCACGCACGAAAGTGCGCCGGTTTGCGGATCATGAATACTGGGGAAAGCCGATTCCCGGTTTCGGAGACCCGGGGGCCCGGCTCCTGCTGGTCGGCCTGGCCCCGGCGGCGCATGGAGGGAACCGGACCGGACGAATGTTCACCGGGGACGAGAGCGGCAACTGGCTCTTCCGCGCGCTCCACAGTGCGGGGTTTGCGAACCAGCCTCAATCTGTCAGCCCCTCGGATGGGCTCGCGCTCACCGACTGCTATATCACGGCGACATGCCGCTGCGCCCCGCCGCTGAATAAGCTCCTCCCGCTCGAAATACAAAATTGCCGCCCGTTCCTTCACCGCGAGATCGCGCTTCTGAAGAACGTTCGTGTCGTTGTGGGGCTCGGCCGAATCGGGTTCGACACCGCACTCACCGCATTCCGGGAGATGGGGCTGATCGAATACAAAAAGAGGCCCGCTTTCGGCCACGGTGCCCGTTACGCACTCGGCGCCCAGACATTCATCGCTTCATTCCATCCGAGCCAGCAGAACACGTTCACGGGGCGGCTCACGCAGCCGATGCTCGACCGGATATTCCGCACGGCCCGGTCTACGATGTCCATCAACGAATAACTGCGGTGGTTCCCCTACCTGCGTCTCCTCGTGCTCGTGGGCTGCTTGTTACATTCAACTAAAGCGGACGATCGTCTACTTCACGTCCACGGCTTGACAGGAGATATATCCCGAAGAAGAGACTTCGCCCCGGGTCGGAATCAAGCGTTGTTGAACGACAACCGGGCGAACAGGATCAGAAAGTTGTGCTGTCAGGTATCCCAGCAGAAACCCGATCGCAAGGACGGCCGCCCATCGCGACACCGCCAGTGTCATCCGCAGACGTCTCGGGAGCCCGGGAGGCTCTGGCGTGTCGATGCGGAATTCGACTTCTCCCATCCTCGCAAATTCACCCAGAAGTTTCTGCCGCAGATCCCTGCATTTCTCGCAGACGGACAGGTGCTCTGCGACAGAAGAACTCTCCGATTCGTCGAGCGTCTGGATGACGAATTTGAGAAGCGTGTCGGCATCGGGGTGTGTCATTTGAATACTCCTCGTTCTTTCAACTCTTCCCGGCATAGTTTGACAGCATAAAACATCCTCGACTTCACTGTCCCGAGCGGGACATCCGTCATCCGGGCGATTTCTTCATAACTGTGCCCGCCAATAAGGCGGAGAGTCAGTATCTCCCGGTGCTCGGCCGACAACGATTGAATGACCCGGAAGATTATCATGTCGGTTTCATCCCGGATTGCCAGTTCCAGCGGGGAGGGTGAACCATCAGCGATGAGTGCGGGATCGGACGGAAGATGGGAATTATGCCGGGTCCTCTCTTTCAGTGCCAGGCGGTACGCGATTGTGGAAAGAAACGATTTGAACGTGCCAGTATGATTCCTGATCCGGACGTGGAGAAGACGCACGAACGATTCCTGGGCCAGGTCATGACCCGTTTCAACCGATCCCGTGATGGATGAGGTCATTCTCACAAGCGACGGGTAGTGCCGCTCGAAGAGATCGCGCCACGCTTTCT
>DASVIU010000114.1:0-3729 GCA_036386275.1 Bacteroidota bacterium
ATCATCCTCCGGGATATTTCCGGCGAACTGCGCCGCGTCGAGGAAGTCCGCGTTGAAAACGAACGGCTTTCGGCTCTTGCGGAAGCCAGTCCCCTCCCCCAGGTCATGTTTTGCGGCCGGAAACTGGTTCACGCAAATGCCGCCTTCCGGAAAGCCTTCTCATGGGTCGACGTTTCTTCGGGTGAGGTAACGCTTCGCGAATTTCTCGGGAAGGAAAACGCTTCTCTTGTCCGGGACCTCTCGGCAGCGGAGTCAGCTGACGCGGAACCCTCAGGGGCCGCCCACGATCAGATCACACTCAAGACGCCGGAAGGGGAGCACCGTGAATTCGCACTCTCCGCCTCCAGGACTCTCTGGAATGGGAAAGGCTCATGGTATCTCACGCTCTCTGACGTTACCGCACGTAACGCCGCACTCAAGTCGCTCCGCGAATCCGAGCGCTCCTACCGGGAGATATGTGAAAGGGAGGGGGGACCGGTGTCGGTCCTCCGGGACGGGACGATTGTGTTTGCCAACGGGGCGTGTGCCGCGCTCTTCGGCGTCGGTTCGCCTGCGGGACTGGTGGGAAAAGAGTTCCCGGCTCTTGTCGCTCCGCGGGATCGAAAAACCGTGGCCGCTGCCGTCGCGTCAAATTCCAGAGAGCCGGCGACGCTGACCTACGCGGTCAAACGGGCCGACGGGTCACTGAAGACGGTTGAGGCGCTCTGCACGAACATCCTCTTTGCCGGGACTCCTGCACTCCTGATCTACCACAGGGACATCACTGAGATTCGCCGCGCGGAGGAGGAGCTCCGCAGGCAGTCCCGCGGCGAGGCGATACTCGAAAGCCTGGCGCACAGGATTCATCTGTCGCTGACCCCGGTAGATGTTCTCTCCGAGGCGTTGCGGGGGACTATCAAATGGCTCGGATTCGAAACCGGAGGGGCGTACCGCGCCGACAGGGACGGAACGACACTTCTCCTCTGCGCCGATGAATCGCTCAACCCGCGCATCGCAACGACTCTCTCCAGACAGGACGCACGCGAAGGCGTGACGGGGATGGTATGGAAAACCGCCGAGCCCCTCCTGCTTGACGTGAATGATTATCCCGCCCACATCCCTTACAAGTCTCTCTTCGAATCAGAGGGTCTCCGCTCCGTTCTCTACCTCCCGCTTGTTGCCGGAGACGCCGTGAACGGTATACTGCTTCTTTGTTCCTCGAAAGAGGCCGGCTCCCCCGCGGCTGATACGATCCTCTGTTCGGCCATCGGGCGGCATACGGGAGACGCACTGGCGAATGCGATCCGGCATGAACAGGTCGGCGCCTCCGAACTCATGTACAGGAACGCCGTCGAACTGATAACCGACGTGGTGTACGAATGCGCACCCAATGGTCAGTTCGTCTTTTTGAGCCCGCGTGTGGAGAAACTCACCGGGTACCTTCCCGAAGAGATCATCCGTTCCCCCGATATCTGGAGGACACTCCTTCACCCGGACGAGAGGGGAGAGTATTCACGGAGAATCTCGAACCAGGGGGAGGGGAAGGAGGAGTTCGAGCTGGAATACCGCATACTCCCGAAAGGAAAGGCTTCGTACCGTTGGGTCCGGGATGCGGTCCGGTACCGCCGCGATAAGGCGGGGAAGGTGACGGGGATTCATGGGGTCGTCTCCGATATAACAGCGAGAGTGGAGGAAGCACAAGTTGCTGCGGCGGGGGGGAGCTTCCTCGACGACATCCTTCAGAGCGTCCAGGAGGGCGTGGTCGTCTATGACAGGGATCTGCGCCACCGTGAGTGGAACAAGGGAATGGAGCTGATCACCGGAATCAAGCGGGAGGACGTGATCGGCAAGAACGCGTTTGATAATGGCCCCCGTTTCCAGCTCGCCGATTTCCCCGATCTGCTCAACCGTGCACTGGCGGGAACTCCCGTGAGTTCAGAAGATGTCCGCTACGTGCGTCCGGGGAGCGAGGAAACAGCCGTGCTCTGGTGCCGGTTTTCCCCGCTCCTCGATAGCGGCGGAAACATCGGCGGGGTTGTCGGCACGGTCACGGACGTCACCCACCGGAAGAGCCTCGAACGGGAGCTTCGGGAGTCCGAAGAGACCCTGCGCAACGTCATCGACACCATGGGGGACGCGCTCATGATCAGCGACCTCCAGGGCAAAGTGTGGGAGGTCAACCGCGAGTTTTCTTCGCTGACAGGATACTCCCGGAGCGAGGTGATCGGGATGGTGTTCCCGTACCCGTGGCTGATTGAAGAGGAAATGTCCCGCCTCGTCGTCTGGCTTGCGGCGCTCCGTGAAAAGAGGTTCCTCCGCGACTTTGACATGACGTGGAAACGGCATGCCGGGACGGAAGTAGCTATTAGCCTGAACACGAGCCTCCTCCGCAATGCCCTGGGCGAACCTGTCGCGATGTTGAACATCGCCCGGGATATTTCCGAACGGATAAGCCTGGCAAATGACCTGGCGGCGAAGAGCCGCCAGATAGAAATGCTGAACCGGATTATCAGCACGGCAAATTCGAGCACGGATTTTATCCGCGTCTTCGATGTCATCGCAGCCGAGGTGCGGACCCTGACGCCGTTCGACCATATGAGCGTATGCCTCCTTGCCGAAGGGGGCCAGAACCTCGTGGTCCACGCCACCGTGGGAGCCGAAGACCGGTTTCCGCCCGTCGGTACTTCCATCCCCCTGCAGGGTTGCGTGTCGAAACTTTCCGTGGCTGAGGGGAGGGGGATAGTGATAGGAGATATTGCCTCACATCCTTCACTCGGAGGCGATCTGCTTTCAGCGAAAGCGGGCATGCGATCGGAGATCAACATCCCCATCCTCCTCAATGAGCGGATACTGGGGACGTTCGACGTATCCAGCGCGGAACCCGACACCTTCGGACTCGGAGAACTGACATATCTCCAGCCGATCGCCGACCAGATCGGCGCTCTGATCGACCGGACCATGCTCTTCCAGCGGGTCAGCCTCGACAGTGCGTACATTCATGACCTTCTGGATTCCATAGAAAGCGTGGTGTACACTGTCGACCGGAACTCCATCGTGCGGGAGGTCAATAAGGCCTGGCGCGACCATGCCGTCCTGCAGGGGACTCCGGACCTGCGGGAAGAGTCAGCCGTCATAGGAAAGCGGCTGGAGGAAATCATCCCCTTCTCTCCGCTCCGGGAGGAGCTGATTGCCGCCACCGCACTCCTCTTCGAAGGGTCCATTCGCGAATTCCTGCATGAATTCTCGATCGGGTCCGGGGACCTGGCGCGCATATTCCAGCTTGCAGTCACCCCCCTGGAAATGCACGAACGGGTGAACGGGCTCGTCTTCACGTATACGGATATCACGGACAGCAAACGGACGGAAGCGGAAATCAAGCGCCGGAACGAGGAGCTTCTTGCCCTCAATGCGATCGCGTCATCGATCAACAGGTCGCTGAATCCGGACGAAGTCCTTGGCGTCGCGGCGGAACAGGTCGGCTCGCTGGTCCAGGCCGATATCGTGCTCTTTTACCTCCCCGACGAATCACTGGAGCGGATCACGCTCGCCGCCCACCGGGGCATCGGTGCGGATCACGCACGGATGGTCGGTTCGCTTCCCGTAGCGGGGAGCGCAACGGGGAGCGTGATACGCGAAGGGAAACCGATCATCATCCCCTCGAACCTCCCGGACGACCTCCGCCTGAGCGAACAGGGGAGGGCGCTTTTCCGTGATCTGGGCATGGAGAGTCTTCTGGGGATCCCTCTTGAA
>DASVIU010000115.1:0-1924 GCA_036386275.1 Bacteroidota bacterium
CTTGGCGCCGTCGTCCTTGATGCGGAAGAACTCGTCGAACAGAAACGGCCGGTACTTTTCCGGTATGCCGACACCGGTGTCGGCTACTGTCACCACAACCTCGCCTTCCGACAGCCACCCTGCTACCGTGACCTTGCCGCCCGGCCGGTTGTACTTGATGCCATTGGTGATCAGATTGTCAAACAGGACCGTCAGACAGTTCCAGTCGCCACCCACGCAGAGGGGCGCTTCGGAAAGGTCGGCGTGGAGCGAGACGCCCTCGGCCGCCGCCATCTCCTCGTAGGTCTTTAGAATGCCGGGAAGGAGTTGACTGAGGTCGACCTGGATGCGCTCTTTCATGAGCGTGCCGCCCTCGACTCTGGCAAGCGTCAGCCAGTCGGCAATCAGGCTCTGTAGTTCTTCGGTCCGCTTGAGGCAACGGTCGATCCATTCCTCTCTCTTGGCAGCCACTTCCGCGGTATCGCCAAGGAGCTTCAACACATCCAGGTATTGATGAATCGCGACCAGCGGCGTCCGGAGCTGATGGGATACGAAGGTGACGAAGCGCCGTTTGAGCAGCGCGCGCTCGATCTCGCACCGCTGCGACTCGAGCGAGAGCCGGCGCCGCTCCAACCCCCGGTTGACAATCAATCGCAACTCATCCGGGGAGAATGGCTTGGGCAGAAAATCATAGGCCCCGCATTTCATCGCCTCCACCGCGGTGTCGATAGTAGCGTACCCCGTAATCACCACAATGGTGATCTGGGGATCGATCTCATGGACGCGGGAAATCACTTCGATGCCGCTGATCCCCGGCATCTTGAGGTCGACCACGATCAGGCCCGGCTTCAACCGTCCGACGCCTTCCAGGCCTCGGGTCCCGTCCTCGAAGGCCTCGACGCGGAAGCCCATCTTCGACAAGATCTTGCAGCATGAGAGCCGCATCGCGTAGTCATCGTCGATGACTACCACCGTCTCCGGCGCAGCCGCTTCACCCATCGCACCTTCTACCGAACCACCGGACCAGATTCCGGCGGATCTCAGGACGAGGCCCTTTTGCTCACCCCCACCGACCTCTCCAGAACTTCGAGGAATTTGGGAATATCGAGGGGCTTCGTGAGGTATCTGTCGGGCCGAATCATTTCGGCCTCGGGCGACATCGGGAAGCGCTCATCCGGGCTCTCCTCAATGGAAGAGACCATTAACACGGGGATCTGGCGATACTCCGCGTATTCGTCCAGATATTTGAGCGCGTGGGTGACGCCGTACCCTTCCACTGATGTCTCCATCATGATGTCCACCAGGACGGCATCTGGTTTGTGTTCTACGATCATCCGCAAGCCTTCGTGTCCGGAGGCGGCTTCGAGCACTTCGTAGCCGTGACCTTCGAGAAGAGATCTCACGGAGGCCCGGAAGTCTTGATCGTCATCGATCAGGAGTACTTTTGCGGACATGCAAGCCTCCTTCCCGCCGGCGGCGCCTCAGCCACTCGTCCGTCCTGCGCCGGGAGCCGCCCGGTATGATTATAGGACAAGTGAGCCTTAAATTGAAGCCCGAACTCCGTTTCTCCCTATTGAAGACCGAGGGGTCCGATAGCTTTTAGAGCAATTTAAGTGTTTCAGGTATTAAACCCAATAACTATTGTGGCTGTTGGGCCGGGAGGTGTATACTTAGCCCGGCAGGAATTCCAAACTGGAAATCCTGGTAAGAACCGCCTGTCGCGGAGGACGTTAGCTGGAACGCGCAGGCATGTGGCCTCGCCGTCGCGGAGGGCGAGGTTGTGCTTCTAGGATCGGTGCGTCCAAAATGCGAATCGTGCCCGGCGCACCAGGGAGGAGTGTGTGATATGCCGTCCTCTTGTCCGAAGTGCCACAGGGTGCTGGAAGAAGACGAGATCTGCTGCGCGCAGGTCCGCTGCACGTGGCGGTGCTTGAGTTGTTTCAAA
>DASVIU010000116.1:0-3555 GCA_036386275.1 Bacteroidota bacterium
CACCGAGAAGTGTCCGGTGGAACGGCGCGCGTTTCCTCCCGGGCAGCACGGCCAGAGCCGGCGGACAAAGATTTCCGAATACGGCGTCCAGCTGCGCGAAAAGCAGAAGGTGCGGCGCATGTACGGACTGCAGGAGACGCAGTTCCGGAACACGTTCGAACGCGCACTCAAGCAGACCGGACGCACGGGCGAGACGCTGGTGAAGTTGCTCGAGCGGCGCCTGGACAACGTGGTCTACAGGCTCGGGCTTGCCCCGTCCCGCAAGGCGGCGCGTCAGCTTGTCAATCACGGCCACTTCATGGTCAACAACCATTCGGTGGACATCCCCTCGTACCTCCTGAAAGCGGGCGACTCGATCCAGGTGCGCGACAAGAGCAAGAAGCTCGAGATCCTGCACGCGTCAATGAAGAGGATGAAAGACACGGCAATGCTCCCGTGGCTGAGCCTGGACAAGGCTGCCATGGTCGGGATCTTCCTGAACGTCCCCGAACGGGCGGATATCCCGTTGAACGCCGACGAGCAGCTGATCGTCGAACTCTACTCAAAGTAAGTCACAGTCAGAGAAGGTGGGAGCGCTATGACAACAGGAACGATCCAGATGCCGGAGAAAATCCAGCTCGACGAGTCGACGTACTCGCCGACGTTCGGGCGGTTCATCATCCAGCCGCTGGAAAAAGGCTTCGGCGTTACCATAGGGAACGCGATGCGGCGCGTGCTGCTCTCGTCCCTCCCCGGGTTCGCCATCACCGCCTTCAAGGTGGACGGGGTCCAGCATGAATTCTCCACCATCCCCGGAGTCGTCGAGGACGTCCCGGACATGGTGCTGAACCTGAAGCAGGTGCGGATGAAGCTCGTCAACAAGAAAACCAACCGCATCGTCGTGCCTCTGAAGGGGCCCATGGACTTCACGGCCGGCGAGATACAGAAGGCGACGCCGGACGTGGAAATCCTGAACCCGAAGATGCATATCGCGACGCTGAACACGGAAGCGAACTTCGAGCTCGACCTGCGGATCGGACGGGGGATCGGGTACGTCGTGGCCGAGGAAAACAAGGCTGTGGATCAGACCCTCGGGGTCATCCCGATCGATTCGGTCTTCACGCCGATCGTCAACGTCCGCTACTTTGTCGAGACGACCCGCGTGGGACAGCAGACCGACTATGAAAAGCTGACAATCGAGCTCGACACCGACGGGTCCATCACCCCGGATGACGCGCTCGCGTTCGCGGGAAAGATCCTGCGCGACCATATCCAGCTTTTTATCAATTTCGACATGGAGCCTGAGGCTCCGAAGGAAGAGTCGGAGCAGGATGCGGAGTTCGCGCGTATCCGGAAGGTGCTCCTCACGCCGGTGGATGAGCTCGAGCTTTCGGTCCGCTCGCACAATTGCCTGCGCGCCGCGAACATCAAGACCATCGCCGATCTTGTGCGCCGCGATGAATCCGAGCTCCTCAAGTTCCGCAATTTCGGCCGGAAATCGCTCGCCGAGCTCGCGGAAATCATCGAAGCGGAGAAGCTCACATTCGGCATGGACGTCACGAAGTACCTGAAAGAAGGGGAGTGATTCCTCCGCACGCAAGCGACTGTCATTCACTGTTGAAATCGGATTCCAACCATGCGACACCGCAAGTCAGGCCGTAAGCTCAAACGCACCGCAAGCCATCGCCGCGCGACGCTCGCCGCGCTGTCTACCGCGCTGCTGCGCCACAAGCGGATCACCACAACCGTTGCCAAGGCGAAAGAGACCCGGATGGTCGTGGAGAAGATGATCACTCGCGCGAAGAACGCCGTCGCGGACACCAGCGTTCCCGCCACCGGCGTGCATGCCCGCCGGGAAGTGGGGCGGCTGATCAAGGATCGGGACGTTATCGGCGAGCTCTTCGCGACGATCGCTCCCAGAGTGGCCGGCCGTGCCGGAGGGTATACCCGGATCGTCAAACTCGGCCAGAGGTACGGCGACGGCGCGGAGATGGCAGTCATCGAACTCGTGGATTTCAACGCCGGGCAGGAACCGGCAGAGAAGAAGCCGGCCGCCCCGAAGACGAAAAAGGAGCCGCGCCGCGCCCCGGCGAAAAAGAAAACCGCCGGAACTCCCCCTCCCGCTCCGGAGAGCGGAGCCGCCGGAAAGAAGGACCCCTCGCCGGAGGCAGGGGCTAAAGGGTCCCGGTAAACGGGCCCTTCTCGTCCCTCGCCATGAAAATCACCTCTGCTGAATTTGTCCTCGGTGCCGCAAATCTCCGACAGCTCCCGAAAGACGGACTGAAGGAGATCGCATTCCTCGGCCGTTCCAACGTCGGCAAATCCTCGCTGCTGAACAAGCTCTGCGGGCGGAAATCGCTCGCGCGGGCGAGCGCCGAACCGGGGAAAACGCGCGAGCTCAACTACTACGTCATCAACAGGCAGTGGTATTTTGTCGATCTCCCGGGGTACGGGTACGCAAAACTTCCTGAGCAGATCCGCTCCAGCTGGGGAAAGCTCATCGAACAGTACCTGAAATCGCGCAAGGAGCTGGCCCTTGTGATCCAGCTGATCGACGCGCGTCACGAGCCGACCGAGCTCGACCTGATGATGGTGGGATGGCTCGACTACTATGGCATACCGTTCGTTATCGCGCTGACCAAGGCGGACAAACTTCCTGCGAGCAAGATGCCCCGGTTCATCTCGGCTGCAAAGGAGCACTTCGCAGGTTTCGCGCACTGCAAGGAGATCATCCCCGTCTCCTCGGTCAGTGGTATCGGGAAATCAGAGGTTCTCCACTGCATCGCCGCTCACCTTGACTGAAGTTCCAACGTCATTTCGGGATCCCGCCGATCCCGGCCTGGGCAATTTGATTCCATGATGAAATCCCGCCTCTTCACACCGGGCCCGACTCCCGTCCCCGAGCGTGTCATGCTTCGGATGGCGGAGCCGCTCATCCATCACCGCAGTCCCGAATTCCGCGCGGTGATGGAACGGGTCAACGCAAACCTCGGCTACCTCTTTCAGACGGCTTCTCCGGTGGTGACGCTCACCTGTTCCGGCACGGGGGGCGTCGAGGCGACGTTCGTGAGCCTGTTCTCCCCGGGAGACACGGTGATTGCGGTGAACGGCGGGAAGTTCGGGGAGCGCTGGGTGCAGATGGGGCATGTCTTCGGGCTCGACGCCGTGGAGATACGGGTCCCGTGGGGGAAGGCCGTCGACGCCGGCCGCGTGAAGGAGGCGCTTCGTGCCCACCCTGACACCAGGGGGGTCTACCTGACGCACAGCGAAACATCGACCGGCACTGCGCTGGACATCCGGGAGCTCGCCCGCGTCATCCGTGAGAGTTCAGACGCACTCGTCTGCGTCGACGGCATATCCTCCGTCGGCGCTCTTGCGCTCCGCTGCGATCAGTGGGGGGTGGACGTCTGCGTCACCGGATCGCAGAAGGGGCTTATGATCCCACCCGGGCTGGCGTTCATCGCCCTGGGGGAGAGGGCCGCCCGGGCGGTCGGACGGTCGAAAATGCCGAAATTCTACCTTGACCTCGGGAGAGCTCTCCGCTCCAGGGAGAGCGCGGACACCCCCTGGACCCCC
>DASVIU010000117.1:0-1537 GCA_036386275.1 Bacteroidota bacterium
GTTCCTCAGCCAGAACAAAGAGGACTTCGGCGCGCAGCGGACCATGATCTACTCGGCGGGGGCGAAGAACATCGCGGTGACCGGCCGGGGCACTCTCGACGGGCTGGCACAGTACGAATACGTCGATGCCCGGGGCGCGGACCCGGAAATCGCCGCGGAGACCGAGATCGCGCGGCAGGCCGGAATCGAGATCAAGCGGTACTACCGCATTGGGATGCAGACGTACATGTTCATTCTCAATGATTCGGTGGACGTCAGGCTGGAAGATATCACGGTGATCAACTCGCCGCTCTGGAACGTGCGTCTCAACGACTGTGACCGGGTCTTCATCCGTGGCGTCCGGATTTACTCCGAGCTCGAGAAGGGCGTGAACTCGGACGGCATCGATGTGGTCTCCTCGAGCAACGTGGTGATTTCGGACAGCATCATTGTTACGGCCGACGACGCGATCGTCCTTAAGACGAGCGCGCGGGGCGGGAGGGTGAAACCGGTCGAGAACGTGACAGTGACCAATTGCATCCTGACCTCCTCGTCGACTGCCATGATGATCGGCACCGAAACGGAAGCCGACATCCGGCACGTGGTCTTCAGCAACTCCGTGATCCGGAATTCGAACAAAGGTTTCGGGATCAACGTGCAGGACGGCGCTACGGTGAGCGACGTCCTTTTCTCGAACCTCAGCATCGAAACCAGCCGCCGTCACTGGAACTGGTGGGGCAGCGCGGAGGCCTTCCGGTTCATCCTGACAACGAGGAGACCGGACTCCCGCCTGGGCGCGATCCGGGACATTGTCGTAAGTAACGTCATCTCCCACGTCCGGGGCACCAGCACGCTCATCGGGCATACGGACCGGCCGCTGCAGAATATCACCATCTCGAACTTCCAGATGTTTATGGAGGCGGAGAACACCATCGACAAGCGGACCAGCGACGCCATTCGGGTGGAGGGCGTGGACGGGCTCAGGCTGCGCGACGTCTCCGTGAAGTGGGCAGAGGATAAGCCGGAGCCGAAATGGGCCAGCGCGGCGGTTTTCCGCAATGTGCAGGGGCTGGAATTGGACAATTTCAGTGGAAGGCAGGGCCTCAGGTCCGGCACCTCGCCGGCGCTACTATTCGAGAATGTGGCAGGCGCCCTGGTGCGCGATTCCCGTGCAGATCCGGGCTCCGGTACTTTTCTGAGCATCCGGGGAAACGCCAGCAAGAACATCCGGCTGCGCAACAACGACCTGGACGAAGCCCAACGGCCACTGGAGTTCGAGAATGAGGCCGTGAGAAAGGCCGTCGTCATTGGCGCCGCCAACTGACATGGCCACATCTCCGATGCCCACAACTTCCGCTTGACAGGGTGATCGGGACCACTTAAGCTCAGGTACTCAAGAGGTGTACTCATGCGCATAACATCAAACCGATTGATTTGTCTGGCACTCTCCCTTTGCCTTCTGGCGGTCTCCGGGGCCGCTCAGCAGCGCAACCCGCTCCCTGTGCCCGACATCCAGGGCTACAAAACCCTGAAGTGCGATTTTCATATGCACACGGTC
>DASVIU010000118.1:0-2054 GCA_036386275.1 Bacteroidota bacterium
GCCGGAGAGACGATACTGCGCAATGTCGAGGCCCGGCTGGCCGGCGTTTACGATTACACTGTCACGCTCGAGGTGGTTGCCGACATCGAGCGCCTGAACGTCCCGCCGATGCATGCCACCATGTACTTCAAACAGCCGGACAAAGTCCACATCGATGCCGAGGGGTTTGCGATGCTTCCGCGGGAAGGGCTTCAGCCGAATGTCGGGAAACTGCTGGCGAGATATGCGGTGGCGGGCGTCGACAAAGACACTCTCGACGGTATTGAGGTTCGAAAAGTTACACTGCAGGCGAAATCCGACAGGAGTTTTCCCCGGAGCCTGACCGTGGTTGTCAATCCGCAGCGATGGACCACGGAGCGGATAATCACTTCCGGGGGCGCAGACCGGCTCGCGACGATCTCATTCAGCTACGTGCAGGTCGAAGGGATCTGGCTCCCCGGCGGGATGACGGCGGCCTTCGCCTTTGCTCCGCCCGACTCGGCCGGGATCGATCTCCCCGCCGGCCCCCTCCGCCCGCAGCAGAAACCGCGAAACGGTACCGTCACCGTCCGCTACAGCAACTACCGCCTGAACACCGGGCTCAGCGACGACATTTTCGCAAAAGACGCCCCCGCCCGCTAGTTCCTGATCTCTATTTGGCGTCCCCGAAATCCTTTCCTTCCTGGAGCAGCTTTTCGTATTCCTCCTTGTATTCTCTCACCGCCCGGAAGAGGGCTTCGGCGATTTTCTCCTGCCCGGCGTCGCTCCTGAGCAGCCGCTCATCCTCGCGATTCGACAGATAGGCAGATTCGACGAGGACATTCGGCATTGCGGCCCCGACAAGCACGTAAAACCCCGCCTGCTTCACGCCGCGGTTCGGAATGCCGGTGCGCGACTCGATCTCTTTCTGCGCGAGGTCGGCGAACACCTCGCTTGCCTTGACATGTGCGCTCTGCGCCATTGCCACGAGTATGAAGTTCTCTTCCGTCAGCTGCTGGTATTTCTCCTCGTATCCCTGCTCCATTTCAATCACGGAGTTTTCCCTTTCTGCAATCGCGATCGCCTCCTCCGTGCGACCGGGGCGAAGAAGGTAGACCTCAAACCCGCGGGTCTTGCTCGGTTTCCGCGGCAGTGAATTGCAGTGCACGCTGATGAAGAGCTTTCCCCCCGCTTCGTTGGCAATCTTCCCCCTTCTGTCGAGCTCGATAAACCTGTCGTCCTTGCGCGTGTAGACGACATCGACCCCTTTCAGGTTCGCCGTGATCAACGCCCCGAGCTTGAGCACGATGCCGAGAGCGACTGTTTTTTCCTTCACTCCGGTGACGCCTATTGTCCCCGGGTCGTATCCCCCATGACCCGCGTCAAGCACGATCACATCGAGTTTCCATTTCTCCCGCTCCGTGTCCAACCGCGGCGGGTTCTCACGTTCTTTCCTCGGAGGCGGGGTTGCTGCGGAGGCGGATCGGCTTTCGCGCTCCGCTCGTTTTTCGGCCGCCATTCCGGCGGGGGGTCCGGACTCGACCTCTTTCTTCGGCGGGGGGAGAACTGTCGGCCACTGCGGGGTCTCGGGCTCTTTGTCCGGGGGGGGCACGTTCACCGGCTTCCCTGTGTGCACCGTGTCCTGCCTGTGTGCCGCCGACGGGAGCGAGAGGGTTTCATGCTCCTTCTTCGGAAGCGACCGTGGCTCCAGCGCGGTCGCCGCTCCCCCGACCTCACCGGCACCCGGCGTCCGGATGACGAGAAGCAGGTCGTTGGATTCGTTGTCACTCATGATTTCGGAGGTCGCAATTTTCCCCGAGAGTCTGAACGTCAGCTGGACGGACGTGGGAGACTGTATCGCGATAATCTGTTTCACGAGCCCGGCGGGCCTGACGGAATTTATGGCTGCGATATCCGCCCGTGCGTCCCCCACGGTGACGTACAGCCACCCGTCGGCGCGCATCCAGTTTTCGTAATCACTCAGTTTCTTTGTCGCAGCGATGCGGATCAGCATCCCGTTGCTCTTCACTTCGAGACGGACCGTGGAGATGTCGAAGGCAGGGGCAGCGGCCTGCGTCCCGATTCCCAGCACCCCC
>DASVIU010000119.1:0-2306 GCA_036386275.1 Bacteroidota bacterium
AACCGCCAGGTCGCTCGACAGGCTCTTTATGGATTTCGAGCGTTCGCTGACGACGAAGGAGGGGTTGCCCGGAAGGCCGTCGTACGTGCATCAGATCTACGCGCCCGGCCGGTATACCGGCTACGGCGTCAAGACACTCCCGGGAGTGCGTGAGGCGATCGAAACAAGGAGGTGGAAGGAGGCGGGAGAGCAGATCCTCGTTGCCTCGGGGGTCCTTGAGCACGCGGCCGGCCTGATCGAGAGGGGGACATCGTTGTTGAAGCAGTGAGTTGAGTGCGTGCACTGCTGCAGGTTCTCACGCCTCTCCGTATAGTTGACAATCATACACATCACCGGGAGCAGACCCATGCGCCGTTTTTTCCTCTTATCCCTTTTCATCTGCATTGCATTCCTGGCTGCAGCGGGCCAGACGTTGCCGGCGGCCACCGCCGCCTTGCCTGTCGACCTCAAGCTGAACTACTCTGTGGTTCCCAATGTGACATATTCCGTTGCGAACGATTTCAACTGCAAGCTCGATGTGTACGCCCGGAATCCCCGGGGCACCGCTGCCCCCACCGTCGTGTACATACACGGAGGCGGCTGGGTGGGGGGGACGAAGGAAGGCGCGGTATTCGATCTCCTCCCGTATCTCGAGATGGGCTTTCACGTCATCAACGTCGAATACCGTCTCGCAAGGGTGTCTCCTCCCCCCGCGGCGGTCGAGGATTGCCGCCTGGCACTCCGCTGGGTCTACGAGAACGCGAAGCAGTACGGGTTTGACACTTCGCGGATCGTTGTCACAGGAGGATCCGCGGGCGGACACCTTGCGCTGATGACCGGGATGCTTGACGCCGGGGCGGGGTTTGACGCTTCGAAGGAATGGGATGACGTGATCCCCTCGATGAAGGTCGCCGCGATTGTCAACTGGTTCGGGATCACCGATGTGAAGGAGCTCCTCGACGGTCCGAACCGGCAGGGCTACGCGGTCAACTGGTTCGGGAGCCTCCCCGAGAGAGAGAAGGTGGCCGTGCGTGTCTCGCCGCTGACCTACGTCCGTGCAGGCCTTCCCCCGGTCCTGACAATCCACGGGGACAACGACCAGCTCGTTCCGTATACGCAGGCGGTCCGCCTTCACAAGGCCCTCACAGCTGCCGGTGTGCCGAACCGGCTCATCACCATACCCGGCGGCCGGCACGGCGGATTCACGCGCGATCAGTTGCTGGCTGCGTATGCAACGATAAGGGAATTCCTGGATCAGTACGGGATTCGTCCCGCGGCCAGATAAATGCTTCCAGGGGCGGGAGACTCAGTCGCCACTGGATGCACTGCGGACGTATTTCGCTGCTACTTCTGTCCGCCTCCTGTCAGCGTTCCGGCGGTCACACTCTTTTGCGCGTTAGCGCTCTGGTACACAGGGATGCAGTGCGAGCGGTAACGCACGACGCGTCCGCGCACGATGTTGAAATACAGCTCCCGCAGCTGCCTGACAACCTGCCCCATCTTCCCCGTCCCGACTGCCCGGTGATCGATGCGCGTCACCGCGATGACCTGTACTCCCGTGCCGGTGAAGAACACCTCGTCGGCGAGGAAGAGCTCCGTCCGGTCCACCGGCCGTTCCACCACTTCCATGGCCATCTCGTCTTTCAGCAGATTGATGATCGTGCGGCGGGTGATCCCCTCGAGTATATTCTCCGAAATGGCGGGGGTGATGACAACGCCGTTGCGGACGAGGAATATGTTCTCCGCCGAACCTTCCGACACATGGCCGTCCGCGCTCAGGACTATCGCCTCGTCGAATCCAGAAAGCTGCGCATCTGTTTTCGCAAGCGCGGAGTTGACATAGGCCCCTGCAATTTTTCCCCTTGCCGGGATCATGTTGTCGTCCACGCGCCGCCACGAAGAGACCGTACAGTGGGCATTCTCATCGTTCTCCACGTACAGCCCGAACGGGAGAGAGGTGATCGCGACACGCGGGGTCAGATTGTGAAGCCTGACGCCGATGATCTCGTCCCCGTAAAAAGCGAGGGGACGGATGTAGCAGTCTGTCCTGTACCCCTCGGTCCTCAGGAGCTCAAGCGTGCTGGAGGCGAGGCTTTCCGCGGTGTAGGGGAGCTCCATGCGCAGGAGCCCGGCGGACTGGAGGAAGCGGCGGAAATGGTCCACGGGACGGAAGACGAACAGTTCCCCCTCATCATCATTCCAGTACGCCCTGATCCCTCCGAAAACGGCCGTGCCGTAGTTGAGTCCGTGAGTCAGAATTCCCACTTTCGCATCCGCGTAGGGGACGATCTTCCCATCGATGAACGCATAGCCCGGCAGATTCATTG
>DASVIU010000120.1:0-4217 GCA_036386275.1 Bacteroidota bacterium
AGGGCACTCTTGCTACAATGTCGTCCGCATCCCCTCCGGTACGGGGGGGATGCGGTTGTTTTTTAAGTTCTTTGTCACAGTGAAGGAAGCCACGATGAGCTCTCTCGTTTCCAGGAGTTCCGCATTCTGCTCCAAGCTCGAGGTGCTCGCTGATCTCGAAGATACCGTCCGTCAATTCATGGCGAAACACGAGGAGAAACGGGACGACTGGTATCCGTCCGAATTCCTTCCCGCCGGACCCGACGACCTGAACGACTCGGTAATCACCGAGCTCCGCGACAGGGCGCGGGGTCTCCCCGATTCCGCGCGCGTCGCCTTCACGATCAACATCCTCACCGAAGAAGGACTCCCGCATTTCCACCGCCTGATCGCCGAGTCGCTCGGCAGCCAGACGTTCTGGAGCCTCTGGAACAGGCTCTGGACCGCCGAAGAGGACCGTCACGGCAACATACTCCGCGACTACGCCCGGGATTCGCGGCTCCTCAACTTCTCGGCACTTGAAGAACTGCAGTTCAAGTACATCCGGAACGGTTTCTACCCGGAGTGGGCGGGGGATCCGTACAAGCTGTTCATCTACACGACCTGCCAGGAGCGCGCGACGCAAATCTCGCACCTCAACACGGGGAAACTCGCCGAAGGGAAGGAACCATTGCTTGTGGCTGTCACGCAGAAGATCGCACAGGACGAGTCGCGCCACTACGCGTTCTACATGAACGTGTTCCGCGAGATCCTGGCGCGCGACCCGAACCAGGCCCTCGAGGCCGCATCGTCGATCATGCCCGCGATCGACATGCCGGGGATCTCCATCTCGAATTTCAACGATTATGCCGACGTCATCAGGCGGGCTGGGATCTACGGACCGCGGGACTACAAGTTCATCATCGAGAACCTGATTCACAACTGGAACATCGACGTGATGACCTATCTGAACGAGATCGGGCGGAAGGCCCAGGAAAAGATCATGTCGATCCCGTCCCGCCTCGACAAGCTCTCGCAGTACATCGAGACCAGGAGCAAGGCCAAGAGCTTCACGTTCGAGGTGATCTACGGCAGGATTCTCGAGATGGCATAGACACCACGTTCGTGACCGACATGTCCATACGCATTTTCGTGACCGGCGGTACGTTCGACAAGGAATACAACGAGATCGACGGGAAGCTGTATTTCAAAGACACGCATCTCCACGAAATGCTGACGCTCGGCAGGTGCAAGGCGAACGTCGCCATGCGGACGCTCATGATGGTGGACAGCCTCGAGATGACCGACGCAGACCTGGAGATCATCACGAAGCAGTGCCTGAAAACGGCGGAGGAACAGATCGTCATCACGCACGGGACAGACACGATGGAAGTCACGGCCCGCGTGCTGGGGGAAAAGGTGAAGGGGAAGACGATCGTGCTGACCGGCGCGATGATCCCGTACAAGTTCGGCAGCTCCGACGGGCTCTTCAACCTGGGGAGCGCGCTGGCGTTCGTTCAGACGCTCCCGCACGGTGTGTACATCGCGATGAACGGACGGTGCTTCCCGTGCGACAATGTGAGGAAGAACAGGAGGACGGGGGAGTTCGAGGAGCTCCACAAGGCGGGGGAACAGGGGGCATAAGATAGATTGCTTCGCCCTGAGAAACGGGCTCGCAATGACTGTGCCTCGCAATGACTGTGCCTCGCAATGACTGTGCCTCGCAATGACAGGGGATCAGGCGATGTGGATGACGAATATCGGGATCTGCTTCAGGGCAAAGAGGGCGACAAGAGCGAGTATCCACATGATGATCCCCGTGCGCGTGGATTTCGCGTCGGCAACGCTGAGAAAGCTGTCCGCGATCAGCAGAAAGAAGCTGCTGACGCACCCGTTCTCCATCACGCGGTAGACAAGACCGGTTGCCGTCGGATCGAACCGCCCGAGGACCAGGGCAACGAACATCAGCGACGGCACCCAGAGGAACAGCCGGTGTTTTGCGGAAATGAGCATCGTGGTTTGCCTCAGTATCGCACGACCTTCAGGCTGGACACTCCGGCCTTGAAGTACAGAAAAATCTTCCTGGACGCGGTATCGAAGTTCGCCGTCCTGTAATTCCCGTCTCCCCGTTCCACGAACCCGTTGAACGTTTTTAAAGAGAGACCACTCTCCGAGCTGATCTCGCACCCCGCGGACTCCGGCACCTGCACGCTGATCGAGGAAACGCCCGCCTGGATATTCACCCTGCATCGTTCCGCCCGATCGCCCAGCCTGACCCGGACATCCGCCGCGCCGGTCTTGATCTCGATGTTCTCCGCGGTAAAGGGGGCGAGATCGGCAGAGAGCTTCGCGGCACCCAACTCGAGACGCAGCGCCCAGACCGGACCGGCATTGAGATACATCGTAACGCTGTTCGTCCCCCCCGTTCTGAACCCTCTCGGATGATCTGCAAGCCGGAGCGTCAGGTCCTTCCCTTCGGATCCGGTCCGGCTGTCCATCTCATATTTCCCAAAGTCCGTCATCGTTTCGGCGCGGAAGAGCGCGGCACACGTATCCCGGAGTGTGAATGACCCGGCACCGGAGACGAACCTGAGCGATGCCAGGTGAAGCGTGCTGTCGTACGTCTCCATGAATGTCTGGGTTGTCTGTTCACGGTTATCACGGCCCGAACCCCATTCCTCCCACACCCCGTAGATGATGAGGACCAGCAGTATCGCCCCGATGACTGCGATCAGCGAGCGGATCGCCCTGGCACCGGTGAAGAGCCCGATCCCCCAGAGGACGAGCACCAACGGCCAGAATTTCCAGAGCGAACCGACCTGAAGCGTCATTACATCGAGCTTCGCAAGCAGGATGAGAACCCCCGTAACGATCCAGAGTGTTCCCCAGAAAAATCTCGAAGTATTCATGTGTTGTGCCGTCAGAGTATTGGTCAGAGTATGAAGAAACGCTACTTTTTCAAGAGAAGCGTATCAAGAGGCATCCCGTGCTCGTTGTATACGTACAGGCTGAGTGACGCCGGCGTTACGTCGGCGACAGCCCAGTTGTACTCTTTCAGCGATTTCTGCGTGTACCAGGCATGTTCCGGGGCGTACAGTGGAGCTCCGGCGGAGCCGATGACCATGTGGTGGATCCCGTTCACAAGATTGTGCTGGTAGAAGTGAGAATGACCTGCCAGCACGAGATCGACCCCCCTTGTTTCGAAAACGGCGGTGGAGATCGCGATCATCGAAGAATCCTCCCCGTGCCCGCCGGCGCAGTATGCAGGTTTGTGGACCATGACGACTTTCCATCGCCGGTCCGTGCCGTGCAGGTCGTCGTCCGCGAACGCGTACTGGGGAGTGCCGGCCGCGAGCGGGAGTTCGCTGTTGAGCACGAGCACGTGCATATCGCCGCAGTCGAAGGAAAAGAATTCCTGCGAGGCGGACCCGACCGGTCCGTGGGTGAAGGCCTGGGTGTTGGTTGTCCATTTTTCGTGATTCCCCGGGGAATTGACCCAGGGGACGGAGGCACCAAAGATCATCTGCGGCGGCACAAAGAATCCCGTCTTCCAGCTTTCGTAGGCCGGCCCCGGACAGAGATCCCCCCCGTACAGAGCGAGGAGCGGCTTCGCAGCGGCGGCACGCACCAGGACCCTGTAGAACACCTCCGGGCCGCTCCTGTCGTCCGCCACCCAGGCAAACCGGAAGGGGTGTCCTGGAAGAACGCCCGCTCTGAAACGAAATGCCCGGGAGAAGACGTTCCCCTGACCGGCCCTGTAAGAATACTCCGCACCGGGTGTAAGCCCCTGAAGCGGGATGCGATGGACATATGTTGCGGGGGAATCGGTCGTCGCTGCAATACTCCCGGTTGTCGCAGATAAACCAAAGTCTTCCGTCAATCCGAACTGCACGGTGACGGAATCCTTTGAATCACACTCCACGAGCACATAGACACTCGTGGGCGTGAGAGCCTGCAAATAGGGGGTCATGATCATCCCTGCCGGGGAGAGGGACGCCTGGAACATTGCGAAGAAAATGAAAGGAATCGAGCCCCGCATCAATCTTCCGCCGAGCGATGTTTGCATGGTTCCTTTCATTTGAGAAGTTCCTTCACTTTCGGTTTTTTCAGGATCAGCGTATCCAGCGGGGCCCCTTTTTCGTTGAAAACGAAAAGACTGAACGATGTGGGAGACACATCACACGCCGCCCAGTTGTATTCTTTAACGGACTTCAGGGTGTAGACGTCGTTTGTGGGATCGTAGAGAGGGGCACCAGCCG
>DASVIU010000121.1:0-1930 GCA_036386275.1 Bacteroidota bacterium
GCTGAGCACGATCACGCTGGTGCTGGCGCCGCTGTTCATTTGATCAACGATGGCGCCGTAGGCGCCACTACAGTTCACCCTTCGGATCGCGTGTCATGAGATCATGACACGCGATCAGGGGGTCCTTCTCCTCGAAGAGTATTCTGTACACTTCCGCAATGATGGGCACCTCGACGCCGACGCGGCGGGAAAGCGCGAACGCCGATTCCGTCGTGGCAATCCCCTCGGCGACCATGACCATCCCCCCGACGATGTCCGCCAGTTTCCGCCCCTTCCCAATCTCCACCCCGACGTAGCGGTTCCTGCTGTGGCGGCTCATGCATGTGACCATGAGATCGCCGATACCCGACAGCCCGGAGAATGTCCTGATGTGCGCTCCCATCGCCACCCCGACGCGCGCGATCTCGGCGATCCCCCGCGTCATCACCGCCGCTTTCGTGTTGTCTCCCAGGTCGGCCCCGTCGATGATTCCCGCCGCGATGGCGATGACGTTTTTGAGCGAACCCCCGATCTCCACACCCCGGATATCGTTGCTCGCGTACACGCGGAAGTACGGGAGCATGAATGCCTGCTGCACGCGTCGGGCGGTCTCCATATCCGAAGAGGCCGCGACAACGGTCGTGGGAATCCTTCGGCTGACCTCCTCGGCGTGGCTCGGGCCGGAGAGCGTGGCGATGCTGGAAGCGGGTAGTTCCGGCAGTGTGTCGTGGAGCATTTCGGACATCGTCATCAGGGTGTGGTTTTCAACCCCCTTGGCGACGTTGACGACGGTCAGCCCCCCGGATGGGAAGTGCTTCAATCTGCAGACGACAGAACGGAGAAACTGGGAGGGGACCGCGCCGACGATCATTTCCGCTCCCTCAACCGATGCCTCAAGGTCGTCCTCCACCCGTACAGCCGGCGGAATCAGTATCCCGGGAAGGAAGGCGGGATTCTCCCTTGTCGCACGGATGCGTTCCGCGTCTTCCTTACGGTAGGACCAGAGGGAGACTTGATGGGAGTTTTCCGCGAGGAGGATCGACAGGGTGGTTCCCCAGCTCCCCGCGCCGAGCACAGCGATGCGCATAGGTGAGGTACGTCAGCCTTCCCCTGGCGGGGCGAGGGTCTTCCTCCCGCCCCGACGGAGTGATGTCATCCTGCTTTCCGTCCCCGCGATCAGGCGGCCGATGTTGGTGCGGTGCGTGTAGATTACAAGTGCAGCAATACCGATGCTGAAGAAGATCAGCGTGTGATATCCCTCGATATCGACCATGAAGAGGTTCTCGCGGAAGAACATCGTCAGCGGAAACGCTATCGCCGCGCTCAGTGAGCCGAGGGAGACATAGTGCGATATGAGGAACACAAGCGCAAAAACGCCGAAGGAGATCGCGACCTCGACGGGCGCAATGCCGATAAGCATCCCTCCCGCCGTCGCAATCCCTTTTCCCCCCTTGAACCCCGCAAACAGCGTCCAGACATGACCGAGTATGGCGGCGCAGCCCGCGATGATCTGCACAACTGTGAAGTCGTCGAACGGCGTCCTGTTCTCGAACGGCATGGTCCCGTACATGAGGCGGGCAAGGACCATCGTGGCAAACAGCCCTTTCGCCATGTCCACAAGAATGACGAATACGCCCACCTTCCAGCCAAGGACACGGATCACGTTTGTGCCGCCGGCATTGCCGCTTCCGTGCTGGCGGATGTCGATTCCGCGAACTCGTTTTGCGACAATGATGGCTGTAGGGATCGAGCCAATCAGGTAGCTCAGGACAGCAATAATGCCTATGGAGAGCATAGCATCCCGTTCAGTGGCAGAATGACAGAGGTGCCGGTGGTCCGGCAGCCGTATTTGTAAATGTACCCAGAAACGTTGAGAATAGCAACTTTCCGGTGGCGCATGTTATCCGCGCTGACGTTTGCGGAGAAGGAATTCGGCCAGTTTACGGTCATC
>DASVIU010000122.1:0-2529 GCA_036386275.1 Bacteroidota bacterium
TCGAATTCGTTGATCGTCGATTCGATCTCTTCCGGGTAGATGTTCTTCCCGCTCGGCCCGAGAATCAGGTTCTTGAGCCGCCCCTTGATGTACAGGTACCCGTTTCTGTCGAAGACCCCCAGGTCCCCCGTGCGGAACCACCCTTCAGGCGTCATCACCTCGGCAGTCCGTGTCGGATCCCTGTAGTATCCTTTCATCACCATCGGTCCCTTGACAAGTATCTCTCCTTCACCCGTCTCGGGGTCGGGGTTGTCAATCTTGATCCGGGCCCCGGAGACCGGGAACCCGGTCGACCGGAACTTCGTCGACTCCGGAGGCGATCCTGCGATCAGGGGGGAGGTCTCCGTCAGCCCGTACCCGATGGCGTAGGGAAAGCCGGCCTCCCTGAGGAAGAGCTCGACATCCTGGGCGAGCGGTGCCCCCCCGATAGTGAAAATCCGGAGCTTGCCACCGAACGAGGCGAGAAGTTTTCTCCCTGCGGCCGCGTGGAGCCGCTTCCGGACAAGAGGTATCTTGTAGAGCCCGCGGACGACCGGGTTACCCGTGAGCTTCGGATGGATCTTCCCTTTGTATATTTTCTCGATGATCAGGGGGACAGAGAGCATGACCGTCGGACGGACTTTGACCATTGCCGGCATCAGGACCCCGGCCGACGGGGGTTTGTCCAGGTAGTAGACCGATGCCCCCGTCATCACGGGGAGTATCAGGCCGAGCGTACACTCATAGGTGTGAGAGAGGGGGAGTATCGAGAGGAACCTGTCCTGCTCACTGACATCAACAAGCTGGGAACACGCGAGCACGTCGGACGTCAGGTTCTTGTGTGTGAGCATCACTCCCTTGGAGTGGCCGGTGGTCCCGGAAGTGTAGATAAGGGCCGCGGTGTCCTCCTCCCGAACCTCCGGAGCGATTCTTCCCGTCACGCGCAGAGCGACCTCCTTCAGCCGGGCGATCTCCCTGCTCCCCTGATCGAGAAACTGCTTCACGCGGTCGTGTGACGCTTCGGGAGGGATGATCGACAGGTCGTCGATCAGGATGCGCGTGGTGAGGTGCGTGAACTCCGTCTCTTCCAGGACGCCGGCGAGCTTCTTCGACACGAAAAGGGCCTTTGACTCCGAGTGGCGGAGTATGCCGTGGACTTCGTTCGGATGGAAGTCCGTGAGTATGGGAACGGCGATCGCCCCCATTGTCGTGACGGCGAAGAAGGCGATCCCCCAGTTCGGCTTGTTCTCCGAAAGAATGGCGACCCTGTCCCCGGGGATGATCCCCCGGTCATGCAGGAAGTGTGAGAGTTCCTCCACGCGCTCGCCGAACCGGCCGTAGAGAATGGAATCACCGTCCACTGTGGAAAAAGCAATCCTGTCCTTGAACCGCCGGGTGCTTTGCCTGAGGATGCTCCGGAGCGTGAGGCTTTCGAGTGCGATCATGGCGTGCCGAGTTCGTTGAGGTTCGCAGTCCAAAAATACAAAATCCCCGGTTGAATATCCAAGTTTCGGAATTCACACATTCTTCGTATATTCCTCTCCATCGCACGTTCCGTTCAACCCGGGGGAATCCCAATGCACTCTCTGATCAGAAAGAGCTTCATACCGGTCTTCATTGCCTGCCTGACCGCGGCGGGGGGCTGCGCCCCGGCAAGAACGCTCACGATCCTTCATACAAACGATATGCACGCCTCGTTCATGCCCCACGAGACGTTCTGGGTGAAATCGACCCCCCGGCCGCTTGTGGGCGGGTTTGCCGAGCTCAAATTCATCGCCGACAGCATCCGCTCGTCAAAGCCCTCGACGCTCATGCTCGACGCCGGGGATGTCATGACCGGCAATCCGATCACCGAGCGCGCCTGGGGCGGGGCGAAGGGGGGAGCCCTCTTCGCCATGATGGACTCCATCGGGTACGATGCCTGGTGTCCGGGGAACCACGATTTCGATGTCTCGCAAGATAACCTGCGCGCTCTCGTTCGCATTGCGACATTCCCGACAGTCTGCGCGAACCTCGTCGACACGCTCGGCCGGTATCCTGTCGGGAACGTCCCGTATGTCGTGATCGAACGGGGAGGACTCAGGCTCGGGATCATCGGGCTTATCTCGCAGGAGTTGTACGACCTCGTCAACCAGAATAACCTGACCGGTCTCAGGGTCCTTTCGCCTGTGAAAACCGCACAGAAGTTCATCGATGAGCTGAAGCCGAAGACGGACCTAGTCATTGCCCTGACGCACCAGGGGGTCGAGGAGGATTCCCAGCTCGCCGCGGGCGTCCACGGGCTCGCCATCATCGTCGGCGGGCATTCGCACACGCGTCTGCGCCACCCGAAGGTGGTGGACGGCGTGCTGATCGTGCAGACGGGGTCGAACACGGAGAATCTGGGGGAACTGGATATCACGGTCCGGGGGGGACACATCACGCAGTACGACGGAAACCTCATTTCTCTCTGGACGGGCGAGAAACGGCCCCCCTCCTCCGTCTCTGTCATCGCCGATTCGATGCAACGGGAAATCGACAGGGAATACGACCAGGTGATTTGCACGCTCA
>DASVIU010000123.1:0-6605 GCA_036386275.1 Bacteroidota bacterium
TATCGGTGCTGACAAAGAGGCCGAGCGCGGGGCCGGCATCCGGATTCTGTGCGGGCCGGAAGGAACTCAGGATCGCCATGTAGACCGTTTCACGCTGTGCCTCTGCAATCCCCGCAGATAGGGCGAGCAGCACGACGCAGAAACATACTCTGACTCTCAGCATAGCATCCTCATTCCTGATGCACCGGGAGGGACGGATGTGTCATCGCTCGATGATCTTTCCCTGCCGGAAATCGAGCACCCTGACCCGACCGCCATAGCGCAACTCGATGACCCCGCTCCCGACCTCGGACGACATAAAGGGCCCGTCGTAGAATCTGGTTTTCGTCAGATCGACGGCCGTGCCGTTCAATATGCGGGGACCGTCATAGGTAAACGTCATCACGTCGCCAGCGATGGAAGTGTGCGACACCGTCAGGGTCCGGTCGAAGTCGCCGGCTTCCGGCCGGCGCTGGCGGATCTTCCGGATGAACTCCACGTAGTCCTCGGCGGTTCGAACCGAGCCAACCTCGACAACCAGACCGTTCCTGAGATGATGGCTCCGCAATCTCCAGTTCTTTTCCTCCCGTATCCACTCATACGGCTTCAATGGACAGATCGCGATCGCGGCGTTTCCCCCCCGACAGAATATCCAGCCCGTGGAATCAACAGTTCTGTCATCAAGCGTCTTCGGGAAAAAACCGTCGATGTGAGGGTGTTTTGCACCGGGAGCAATATTGTAGAGGACGATGAGGACATTGTTGTGCTGAAATGTCTGCTCATACGGAGAGCTGGAATTCCACTTGTCCGGGCTCGTGTACACCACTTTGTACCGGTCCACATCCTCAGCAAGGACATTCAGTTCTTCAGGAAAGAACATGCCGAGTTCCCGGCTCGACCAGGAAGGGTGCACTGTAAATATCGTATTGTACGGCCTGGTGGAAACATAGGTCACGTCCCATGTATGCTGCTGGAACGGCTGCAGTATCCCCCCCTGGAGCGATCCCAGCACGTAGTCCGCCGTCATATATGTGTATTTGTACACCGGGGGGTTGAGGTCGTCCCCGAACCGGATCACATTGCGCACCCTCTTCCGCTCCCGGTGGACATACGGGACCGATCGGTCCGTGGCGATGCGCACGATCATCTCAGGCGGATGATACCCGCTCAGCCCCCCCCACACAATCTCCCAGGAACTGCGCACGCGCGGCTGATACTCAGGATCATCCCAGATTTCCGTCGCCGGCTCGCCAAAGTAGAGCCACGACACGCGCGTTGTCTGCGCGATCAGCGGATTGATGATGTCGGGCGGGTAGTCACGGCTGTGTCCCCCGCCGTAACACCCCCGCAGATTCTCAACGGAAAAGTCAGCAAGGAGGAGATCACACATCATCTGCGCTTTCCTCTTCATGGCCGGATCGGCCGAGAAATCAAAGAGGAGAAGCATGGGGGCCAGGAAGACCGGCATGTATGTGGGTGAGTCGAATTCTCCCTGACCCATCGTGGTGGAAAGCGTGATCCAGTGATTCAGCCACCCTTCCGCTTCGCGGAAATTCTCTTCCGAGCTTCGTCCGTTGAACCATTCTGTCCCGCTCTCATTCGGCCAGGTCTGGGCCGCGAGGTACATACCGGTATAGTACATGACCCAGTGATTCTCTGTGTCTCCCCGGTACAGCCCCCTCGACCTGAAAATCTCCCGGACCATGCGGTGCAGCGAATCAGGGAGAATGGACCGGAAGCGAAGGTAGACTCCCATCAGCGCATAGCCGTGGAACATCCCCGCGAACCTTCTGTCCCGTCCCATCGAGTCGAATGCCGCCAAGGCGCCGGGGAGATCGCGCCCCACTGCAAATCTCCCCGCCAGGGCCGGGAGGCTCAGAGGCTCCGTGCTCAATATGTCCAGAAGCCGCCGCTGCCGGGCGACAAAGGCGCTGTCGTCGGACGTCGCGCCCAGAGAGTGTGCGGCAATCAGCAAAAGAAGAAAGAAGGAGAGGGTTTTCATTCTACCTCGTCACTGGCAGATGCATCAAGTCAGTATGGTAAATAGTCCGCAGGCGGCACGGGGCAGTCCGCCGTCATCCGCCACATGAAATTCGGATCGACAGAGGGCGTATCATCCCTGTGCTTCTTCATCAGTTCGATCTTCTTTTGAAGAAGGAGGCCGAAATTCTTTCCATAGAGGGTCGAGTTCTCCCCCAACTCGGCGACAGGCATGAATTCCGTCCGGGAACTCTTCCACAACCGGAGCAGATCCTCCGTGTTTCTCAGCTCGTCATCGATCGTCGCGCGCACTGCGGATCGCATGGCCATCTGTCCGTCGCGGGAAGAGGTTGCCATGTACCCGTGCACGCCTGCGATCCAGTCCGCGACGTTGCGCAGCGTTCTGAAGTAGCAGCGCAGGGCCCGAAGACGGTCGTACTGATCCTGCATCACCCCAGCGGCGCCGGAGCCGGCCTCCTTTTTCAGCGAGCCCTCCAGCAAAGCGATGGCCCCGTCAAGAGGTTTCCATACGAGCGAGTCGCATATCCGGACAATGGAACCTGCCTGTTCCCTGTCGATCAGTAACCAGAGCGCGTCGGCACCGAAGTCGATCAGTGTGGGATTGTTGAACGTCGCGATCATATGCTTTTCGTAGTATGCCCGTTCGGCCTCCGGGATCGCCGAGATGTCCGGAACAAACGGCCGGACCCAGTGGCGGTACAGGGGAAATGCCCAGCTGGTGCCGTACAGGGGAACGTCCGGGAAGGATCGCACTGCCTGATCTGCAAGCCGCCACGCTTTCGCAAGGACCGGGCCCTCATAGGTTCCGCACCAGCGGCGTGCTGTCGACTCCACAATCTCGTCCACCGTCCCCGAAGGACCTGACTGGAACACACGGACGATCTCCCTGTTGATGCTCCATGGTACAAACGAGGGGGGATCGAATGCCACAGTGAGATGGCGTACGCCGGGGGCGACTGCAGCGGCAAGCCGATCGTGAATCAACCAGGGGCAGGGAACGCCCAGGATGTAGTTCGCCGCGGCACGAGCCGTGCCCTGCAGGTGGGACCCTTTTGTCTCGAGGGCCCTGATCACAGGCCAGCGGCGTGTGTCGGCCGTATCGGAGGGTGAGACAGAAAGGTCCAGCCGATCGCCGAGGCCGTTTACTATGATATCCTTCTCCGCCCCGAACCAGCTCAGCGACGTCATCACGCGGAACCGGGGGTTGGTCTCCGACGCAGCATCGCGCAGGAGGCGCAGGTAGCGCAGGACGTTCTCACCCGCGGCGCGCGCAATCGCCTCATCCGATTTCCATTCCCGGATGAGATACGCCCCGCCGTTTCTGCCGGCATACAGCGTGGACACATATTCGAACCCCGATCCGCTGTCGTTCGTCCAGAGATTCAGAAATCCGAGCTGCGGCACCTCGTTCATCATTGCCCGCATCAGTTGCGCATAGTGCCATCGAACCACGGGATGGCTGAGAGTTGCGGTATACCGCGGCCTGTAACTCCGATAGGGATGATCAACCCGCGCGCCACGCAGGTAAGGGTATCTGGCAAAGAAAACCTCCGGCATCGTGCGCGGCGAGCAGACGGTGAGACCGGGCGTAAGACCGTAGGCAAGAGCAAGGACGACATTTTTCTTCAAGAGATCCAGATTCGCCTGGAGGTACTCGGGAGGGTAGAGGCCGCGTGTGAGGTCGGATGCCACGAATTGATCGAGATCCGGGCTCCCCGCATAGAAGCGCGGGTAGATCTCTCCCGGGACCCCCTGCTCGAGGGCCGCCGGAGAAGCCAGGACATTCACGGACACGTGCGAGCATCCGAGCCTTGCGAGTTCCTGTATTGTCGCTTCCGGATCATAGTTCCGGGCAAGTCGGGGCAATGCGGCAAAGAGGCCGTCATTTCCCTCGACCCAGGGAATGCGCATCGAGTCGATTCGTCCTTGTGCATACCCCCCGATGTCGTCACCGGACCAGTCGTCGCGAACGCGGCAGAACGCAGTATAGAGCAAGTGTGTATGTGAGGCCGCCAGTTCTCCTCCCCCGTCCGGCGAAAGCTGAAGCCGGAACCATCCGGGAGAGGCATCCAAACCGCCCGGCGAAACATGGATTCGAAACGATCCCTTGCGGAGAGGATCACTGTCCGGTACTTCAACGACAGCGGCTGCCGGCGCAAAGGTTTTTCGAATACCCTCGGCCACCGTTCGCTCCACCGGACATCCGGAGAGCGGGATCTCCAACCTTGTCACATGCTGCAGAACGTCTCTGACTTTCACCCGTTCCTGTGCCCCCGCCATCAACGCCCAGAGCATGGCAGCAACGCAGGAGATTGACAGCCGGGATACTCTCATCTGTTCCTCCGATTTCAAGGGGCGAGGACTTCGGATATTCAATTGCGGGAGTGAACTCCGGATATTCTCAGCGGCGGGATTCCCGCGAATGCTATTGAAAATACGGCAAAGACGCAACAGATCATTCTGGGGCGACCATCATGGGGATCCCGGCGCAATATGCGTTCTGGTTTTTGGGGAGATGGGATTGAACTTAGCGGCATTGTTTCTTGCGTTTGCCGATCGGGGGATAAATTTCGTCCTTGGAGCGACAACGAGAGGGGATGTCTCGTTCTTCCAGAGTGCGGGGAATTGACAGAGATAGTAGCGATTCCCAAGGCAGTGCTTCCTTTCGCAGCGCCGGCAACCACGCACGCTACCTGGACCGGATTGGGGAGAGAGTCCATCAGGTCGTGTTTTTGTTGACTCTGGGAACGCGCGCATCTATATTGCATGCGAGTCGACACAACGTGAGGAGACACACACATGCTCAAGACCGGAGAGAAGATACTGATCGGGTCCGATCCAGCCGGGAAATACTTCGCCGAGCTGGCGAGCCCCGCCGATGCACCCGTACAGAACCGAAAGGTTAGGATCACCTGCGAGTATCCCGACAGGAAGACAGATTCCATCGGCGTGCCGGTGAGCGCACTCGAGGCGCTCTCTGACATGATGCACTGGAATGTTGTCAGGCGACCTCAGGAAGAGGAATGAAGGCAGTTTTCAGGAGACACTCCCATGATCCTGGTCACCGAAGTCAAGGAAGGAATGACACTCAGGCTCGACGATCGGCTGCACAGGGTGCTGGAGGTGGTGCGTCACACGGGGAGCGGCCAAATGCACGGCTTCGTCGAGCTGAAGCTGAAGGATATCCGGTTCGGGCACTTCTCGGACCGGCGATTTAAGCAAGCGGACAGAGTCGACGAGGTGGCGCTGGCAAAGCGCCAGATGGAGTACATCTATTCGGACAACGATGCCTGCTATTTCATGGACCTGCAGACTTTTGACCAGGTAGGTGTCCCCAGGTCAGCTGTCGGCAGGACGGAAGGCCTGCTCAAGGAAGGGTCGCGGATCACCGTCGAGCTTCTCGGCGAAGAGCCCGTGTCGGTGCAGTTTCCGAAGGTCGTCGAGCTCAGCGTCCTCTCGACCGGCCCGGGGATCCGTGACGGACAGGACAGCACGATGAAACCTGCCACGCTGGAGAACGGGATCGAAATCCTGGTTCCCCAGTTCGTCGAGACCGGCGATCACGTCAGGATCGACTCGGAGAAGCTGAAATACATCGACAGAATGACCGTAAAGAAAACCTGACGTTATCATTTCAGGTGCATGAAGAAAGGGAGCCCATAACTTGCATAATCACGTGCTGGCAAGTATACGACCCTGATCTAGTATCGCTCGAATCGGTACGCCAGCTCTGGACCTTCTCTTCCGTTGTACGCAAGCTGGGCAACAAGTAGCGCGAACGGTTCGGTGTAGCAGGCAATCCGCAAGGGTCCAGCGTCTATGGGATCGAAACCCACATCGTCAATCAGTTTTGCCGCGATCTTTTTGCTGGCGCCATCATCGCCGCAGTACACCATGCTGGGTCTTTCTTTCTTCTTCCGAGCATTGAAGACGCCAAACAACACTTCACTCGGCACATTATTGAAGGCGGAAACAACCTGAGATTTCGGAACCATCTTCCCAAGGGCCTCAGCACCTGACGCAGTGTGTGCGATAACGAGCTCAGTATTGCGGGCGTTTAGCGGCAGCGAGCAGCTCAAAATTACCTTACCCGAGAGATGTCCCGTCTGACTTAGGACATCGTCAATTCGGGACCAATGCACAGCAAGCAAAAGAACGTCTGACTCCTCCCCAGCTTCGCGGGGAGTGCCCGCTCGCGCGTTAGCACCTGCATCCCGTGCAAGCCTTTCTAACTTCTCATGGTGGCGTGCATAGCTGAACACCACGTCATGCCCTGCACGCGCGAAGATTGTCCCCAGTTTGCCACCCACTAACCCCGAGCCGAGAATTCCGATTCGCATGCTCGTCCCTTCTTGATTTCAAGTCAGGCCCGCCCCAGACGGAGCCATACACATCACTTTGAATTTGATGGCATCCTACCGATGCCGCTGAGCTCCCCGATGCTCCTTATTGCTCGTGAAGACGTGATACGTGACGGCGTCCCAGGCATTGTGAATACCAATAAAAAGCAGCAACAGCGCGGCCCCGCCGACGAGATACATTCCCGGGCGTTCATCGTAGTGAGCAACCCATGCTGAAACAGCCAGCATCACATATGCCCCAAAGGGAAGAATACCATGAAACAG
>DASVIU010000124.1:0-2723 GCA_036386275.1 Bacteroidota bacterium
GAATGCGGTCTGGACCACAAGGATCGAGCCGGGAGCTGTCATCGAACGCTCTGGCCGGAGGGGCCGGACCGGCCCGTGGCACCGGCGCGGGACTGATAGTACCCGGTGTGCTTCCACCGTTTGTGCATCCAGAGCCAGTGATCGGGGTACTGCCGTATGTAGCGTTCGAGCACCGCCGTGTGCCGCCGCGTGAGTTCGACGATGTTCTCTTCGGATGCGCCTGTCAGCCCCTCCCTGTCGACTTCCTCATACACCGTCCTGTAGGTCCCGTCCGGCTGGCGTATGAAGAAGAACATGACGATGGGAGTGTTACACTTCAGGCTGAACGCCGCAGCCCCCCGGTGCGTGGCTGCCGGTCGGCCGAAGAATTCGATGAAGAGCGATTCCTTCGACCCACTCTGGTCCCCCAGCATCCCGACGATTTTCCCCGCCCGGAGAAGCTTCATGACCTCCCTCACCGACTCGTGCATTGTGACGGTCCCGCTCCCGAACCTGTTCCTGTTCGCCGTGATGACCGCGTCGATATAGCTGTTGCGCTGCGGCTGCGCGATGGCGACAACCGGACGGCCCAGCCGGAGGCTCATGGATGTCACAATGAATTCCCACGCACCGAAATGCCCGGAAAGGAGTATGAGCCCCTTTCCCCGTGCGAGGGCGTCGAGCGGAACCTGCGGGTTCTCGAGCGTCATCGTGCTGCGGAGCTCTTCCTCCCCGGCACCGCCGGACCAGAGCATCTCCATGAGCGCGCGTCCGTACCCGCGGTATGCCCCCCTGGCGATCGCCCTGAGCTCCGCCTGAGGCTTCCCGGGAAACGCGTGGGTCAGGTTATCGAGGCTGATCTTTTTGCGGTAGCCAGCGCAGCGCCAGACGAACCCTCCGAGTGCCGAACCGAGTTTCCCCGCGCCCCGGTACGACAACGCGCGCGCGATCCTGTTGACCGGGAGGAACAGCGCATACTCGATGAGGCTTTTCAGCGTGCGAAACTGCATCGGGAGAACCTGTTGCACCTGTCCGGATCAATTCGCCTGCTGTGCGTATTGCATCCAGTTCGCGTCGTGCAGTTCGTTTCTATGCGTCGAATTGACGAGCTCGTAGTCCGCCCCCTGGATCCTCTGGAGGAAATCGAATTCCACCCCCCCCTGGATATTGTTGAACGTCCAGATCTCGTACGGCTTCGTGTCCGATTCGTTCGGATGGCGTTCGATGTCATCGGGGGGGCCGTACACGATGTACACGCGCCCCCTGTCCGTCCGGTACCCTTCCCGCCCCAGCATCCCGAAGTTCTCGTTTGCGTGGGTGACCCGGGACATGTACACTTCCCTCGCGCCCGGCGGACGGCGGCGCCAGACGTCGCTCAGGAATTTCCGTTTGACGTCCACGCCGTTCAGCTGCTTGTACTGGACCAGCTCGGCATCGGACATCTCATACCTTGACCATTTGAAATCGCGGTCCAGCTCCTGCTCCTCCATCGAGCTGTAGACCGCCATCGGGAGCGATGACCCGAGCGAAAGGAGCGTGGAATCGACTCCCAGTACGGGGTTGAAAACGTAGAACTTCCGAGCGGATTGTGCCAGCGTGTGTTTCGTCGTGTCCAGCAGCGCGACCACGAGCGAATATGTCCCGCTCTTGAACCGGTTCGCCGCGATCTGGTCGACCAGCACCGCGGATTCGCCGGAACGTTTCTTCGGCCGCTCGCGCGCCAGGATCTCCTTGCCGACGGCGTCATAGACCGCGGTCTTCATCGTCAGATCGCTCCTGTCCGCACCCAGGAGCAGATTGTACACCTCGAGGTAGAAATAGCACATCTGCGCCTCGCTGTACATTCCCCCGACATTGGGTACGACCTCGAGCGTATTCTTGTAGAAGGGGCTCTCTTTGGACCCTGACTTGATTGAAGCCGCGAATTCAATATCGCTCATCGCGACGCGGTCGGTCGCCGGCGGCGCGACAGGCATACGGACGATAATGCTGTCCCGGTGGCCGGAGATCTGGCGGTCCCGGGCGAGAAGCTTGACGATGTACTCTCCCCCGCGGACCTGGACCGGGTACACGCCCACGAGGTTCATCCCGCGCGGTACGGCCGCCGTGTCTGCGAGCCTCGCCGGGACAAGCCAGCGGTCCCCGAAAGCGAGCGAGTCGCCGGTTTTGCCCGTCAGCATGAGGTCCGCAGAACCGGTCCACCCCGCGCTATCATGCACGAATGTCAGGCCGTCCCGGTTGATCGAGTAGTGGAACTCGACGAGCGACGTGCTGTCATCCGCGCCGCGGAACCGGGCGATGTCCAGGGATATCCGCATGGGTTCCTTCGCCGGGTATGTCTGAGCCGTGGAATTCCCATTCCCCGCGGCAATCAGACCGGCGGCACAGAGGAGCATCAATGATCGTTTCATGGCATTTCTCGCGTAGGGAATGTATGAACAGACTGTGCGGGGAGGGGAGACTACTCCCCCATCACCTTGATGATAACCCGCTTCCGGCGCCGTCCGTCGAACTCGGCATAGTAAATCTGCTGCCAGGGGCCGAAATCAAGCTCCCCCGCGGTCACGGGGACAATAACTTCGTGGTGAATCAGGAGACTCTTCAGGTGGGCGTCGCCGTTCGTCTCGCCGGTGCGGTGGTGCCGGTAGTGCGCGTCGAACGGAGCCACCTTCTCCAGCCACTCGTCGATGTCCTGAATAAGGCCGCTCTCCGCATCGTTGACGTACACGCCGGCGGTGATGTGC
>DASVIU010000125.1:0-5425 GCA_036386275.1 Bacteroidota bacterium
GAACCGTGCACTTCTCCGGTAGATCGATCCCAATTCCGTACGTTGTCACCGGGTGCGGCGGGCACGGTGGGCAGACGGTTGCCCCGGTCCCGAAAGACAAAGTGGGGAATCCCATGTACGAGTTCTCGTACAAAGGATGGGGGTATACCACAGTACAGATCACTGCGAACAAGATGACAATCACGTCGCATGGCGTGGACTCCTATGGAACAAGGGTGATCGACAGCATCAGCGTCAACATCGTTTAGGGGAGCAGCCGCACCGGGCGACAATCATTCACTCTCTTGAGCCGGGAATGCACGCGTCCACAGCAGATCTCCTTCTCCGGTGCGAGCAGGCGCAGATCGCACCCCCGTACATCGTAGATCCCGAAACATACAGGGAAGAGAAAGGCTCCATCCTTCAGCAATCCTTCCCCGTCCGCACGGAACCCGTTCCCGTGAAGACGCACGGGGAGGACATATTCGTCGTCAGCGACCTGCATGTCGCGGCGGGGCGAAACGAAGCAGGGGTGTACCGGGGGACCGAAAACTTCTTTGCGGATGACTCATTCGGAAGGTTCCTGGAGCACGCCCTGAATGTCAAGAAAACACGCCGGGCCATACTCATCATCAACGGCGACTCCTTCGATTTTCTCCGGGTCACGGATTTCCCGGGGAAGGTGACCAAACCTCGCCTGACACGAAGACTCAAGTATGCGCTGAAGCGCCGCCCCCTCGAAACCCGGCTCCTCCGTATCCCCCCGGAGATCGTCACCGACGAATTCGCCCGCTGGAGCTCTGAGTTAAGCCGCGTCGGCATCGAACGCCCCCCCCGCGAGCTGGAAGCGAGCATATCAGAGCGGGAGAAAACGTACGGACTCGGGACCGAAGATTTCAAAGCGGTCTACAAGCTTATGGTGATACGTACCGGGCATCCGGCATTTTTCGAGGCCTTGAGCAAATGGATGGAACGGGGACACAGAATCATCATCGTCAAGGGGAACCATGACCTGGAATGGTACTGGCCCGCAGTGCGCAACTATTTCCGGCTCGCCATCGCCGAAGGGATCGCGAACGGCACGAGGCGAAAGGACCTCAATGCCATACTGACGAAGACAGTCCTGCCAAACATCACGTTCATTGACGACGCGGTTCTGATCGATGATGTCTTCTATCTGGAACACGGCCACCGTTACGACAAATTTGCGATGGTCCTGGACGCGCCGGCACTCAGGAAGAACCCCCGTCAGCTCTCGATCCCCTTCGGATCATTTCTCAACCGCTACCTTATTAACAGGATAGAGCTCTACTACCCGTTTCTTGACAACGTCAGGCCGGGAACAAACGTGCTCCCGATGATGATTAAACAAAACTTCCCCCTGGCGCTCAAAGTTCTCTTCCAGCACATCCCGTTCGTCCTCAGGATCCTGACCACCAGGCTCCGGTACATCTGGTTCATGCTCCATTCGGTGATCTGGCTGATCCTGGCGCTCTCCGCTCCCGTCCTCCTTGCGCTCGCGTTCGCGCCGGGAATGATCGGTGAGGTAGTACGCGCGTTCGGGACACAGGGTGAGGGGGGGATCGCGGGCGCCCTGCTGAATGTAACGAGAAATTTCGGCCTTCTCATTATCTCGTATTTCCTTGCGCGAGTCGTTGCATGGTACCAGCTCGAAGAACCGTCAAGCCTTGAGACGTACGCATCAGTGCGAAAGGCCGGCAGTCCATTTACGATCATGACTATGGGGCATACCCACTCCCCCGAAGAGTGTCTCATGGAAAGGGGGTGCCGGTTCTACAACACCGGCACCTGGATCCCCATCATTGAAACCTCCAGCGCAGCGGTAAGAGAAGACAGAACATATACCTTTCTGCACGTCACACGGGATGAAGCCGATGGACTTGAGGTCACCCCCGGAAAGCTGCTTCAACGGTGGAATGACGACGCGCTCAGGGGGGAGCCGCTCACCGTAGTGGAGAGAACATAACAGGCCGGCGTCAGTCGATCACTCCTGCGGTAAAATTCATTGACTGAACACCTGCTTCCAGAATTGCGCGTACAGATTCCATTTCATGAAGTTTATTCCCCAGTGCGGGCTCGCACCGGTAGTCCAGCTTGTGACGCGCCCTTTCCCGTGCCGGCGAGAAGCAAGGAGTGGATACCATGTTCCCTGGTTCTGAATCTCCACGATCCCGTCAGATCCGTCCCGGAGTTTGGTCTCGTTAAATCCAAGAAGCGCCGGGATCGTCGACCAGTTGATCCCCCTGACCGAGGGGTGGTCAGGCATGGCACACCTGACCTCATATCCGGCGGTCGACTCGATGAGGTCGTCGTGGGGAAGACACACGACCGGAAACAAGTCGTGTATCCGCGAACGCCCCCACCCTCCTTTGCCGAGTTCTCCGCCGAAACTGTACCACCCACCGTTCATGTGGAAATGCCCTCCTTGTCCAATCCATGCACGCAGGATGTCGAAACGGTCGGGGAACGTGACCGGCTCCTCTCCCCATTTCGCACGCTGGAAGAAATCCGGGTGAAGCATCAGGCACTTCGTCTCCACATCGGCGAAGACGATCGATGTGCACCAGCGGAGCCTTTCCTCGAAATCCTCCGGTGACATGTGGTACAGCTCCCATGAAGGCTGCGATATCACTTCGGCCCCGGGAATTGTCCGGAGCGCCTCCACGAATGGACGGGCGTAGTTCAGCATCTCGACGTCTTTTTTTTCCGATTTGAACGGCGACTCCACGTACGTCTGCCCCAGTTGAATGCACCAGTTCCCGACATGCCAGATATGGATCGAATTGTTCATGGGTACTTCTCCTGAAGACGGTCTCGGAAGGATAACCCGCTAAGGTAGATGAGAAGAGGAGGAAAATCAATCCGGCCGCGCTCCTCCGATTGCAACATTTCCGGCCTATTGGCAGCAAAATTGCATTTCCCCCGAAAATAGGCTAAATTCCCACCGGCCTGCTACGACTTAGATCGGCCTGCAGCAACTCCGAGGTCGACTCGTTTTGGACAAGAATTCTGCCTTTTTAGCTATTTTGCCCATTGAACGGCGATTCCCCCGCAATGAACACTTCTCACCCGGGATGTATTTGGTAGCCAGTTCTATTCCATAACTGTTGAAACAAAAGACTCCGGCTGACGTCGAATACATCGAGAACAGCGTAATCACCTTTTCGTTTGAGGATTCCAAAAATGGGACTCAAAGATTTGTTCATCAAGCCGGCCGAGGAAAAGCCACCCGAGAAGCCGGATGATGCGACTCCGTTTGCAGCGGGTCCTCTAAACCCGCTTACCCGGGAGCGGCTTCCCAGAACTGCTCCCGTGGCCGCAGACCTCGATACGGCACCCTTCACCGAGCAGCTGAACGATGCGCTGGACAAAGCTGATCTTCCGGGTCAGCAGACGTACCTCGCCTTTTCCAAGGCCCTGAAGAACATGGAAAAGCTCCCCATGGACGAGGCGACCAAGTTCCAGGCGGCGTTTGCGACGCTTCAGGCAACTGGCTCCGATGTCAATCAACTCATAAGTTCGTTCAGCTACTTCGGCGGAATCCTCGACTCTGAAAAGGATAAGTTCGAGGAGGCGTTGCACGCCACGATCGGTGATTCCGTCGTCGAAAAGGAAAACGAGATCAAGAAACTGACGGAAGAAAACAATGATCACTCGGCCGAGATCAAGAAGCTGACCGAGGCGATCACCGCAAATCAGGGGAACATCGAGCGCCTTCAGGCCGAGCTTACCGAAGTCAACGCCAAGCTCAAGCAGAAGGAGAACAGTTTTATGGAAGCGTACCGCCTGATGAAGCAGCAGCTTCAGGCGGACGAGCAGAAGATCAACATGTATCTGGGCCCGGCAATCGCCGCACAGGGATCCTCAACCGCGAAACACAAAAAGTAAGGAGATTGAAATGGTAGACTCATCGCTGCTCCCGTCCACGGTATCGACGACAGGAATGAAGTCGTTCTGGAGCCGTAAAGAGGGGAAGACCGGTCTGGTTGTCGGAGCCGCCATTCTCGGTGCCCTCGGGTACGGTTTGTACTATCTGTTGCCGTACCTCATCACAATGACAAAGAACCTGTTGACCCTGGGGCTCCTGGGTATCTGTCTCTTCATCCTCGTGTTCCTCATCATGGACCCCCAGGTGCGGAATCTCGCATGGTATCTGTACAAGTCCATCATGAAAGGAATCACCGGACTCTTCATCCAGATCGATCCGGTCGGGATCATCGAGACTTATGTCGCCCACCTGCGGAAGCAGCTCGAGAACCTCGAGGGCCAGATCGAGACCCTGTCGGGCGCCAAGCGAAAGCTGTCGGACGCGATTGACCGGGCCAAAGAGGACCTCGACGAGCAGTTGAACCTGGCGAAGGCCGGACAGAAGAAAGGTCTGGGAGTCGCAGAAATAACCGTTTATACAAACCAGGCCGGCCGCCTCAAGGCGCGGATCGAAAAGTACCAGAGTCTTCTCGCGAAACTCGACACCCTGTACCAGATCCTCGGGAAAATGGACAAGGCGGCGAAAGTGGTCATCCTGGACAAGACAAACCAGGTCGAGGACATCAAGACGCAGCGGCAGGAAATGCGTACGGGATTCAACGCGTTCAGGTCCGCCATGAGCATTCTCGCAGGTGACCCCGACAAGAAGGTTTTGTTCGATCAGGCGATGGAATCGATCCAGAATGACATCAGCATGAAAGCCGGCGCGATGGAGCGGTTCATCGAGGAATCGGGCGAAGTCATGCAGGCGATCGATCTTCAGAACGGGGCCTTCGAAGAGAAGGGGATGAAGCTCCTTGAGAAGTGGGAGACCGAAGGGCTCCCGTTGCTCCTGACCGACGGTTCCGAGAAACTGAACCCGCTCGACCAGTCGCGTCCCGTTGACGCAAAGCTCGTGGAAGTTTCCAAGGAAGCGTCGAAGACGAGTGACAATTCATACAAGGATCTGCTGAATAAATAACATTCAAAGACGGAAAGGATGCATCCATGGATCGTCTCACAGTGTTCTCGAAACTCGTTGGAGGGCTGCTGATAGTAGGGATCATCATCGGTGCCCTCTACTACCTCGGCAAGAATCCGGACGTGGCGGAGAAGATTGCCCCCACGGGAAAGCCGACTACCGGCGGCGCCCCCGGGAAGGAATCGAAAGCGACGCGGGGTGAGAAACTGATTGTCGGTATCAACACATGGGGTGGATTTGCCGGCGCAGTATACTATAACGGCGGATTCAAAGCCTCGAAAAGCAGCAAATTCTATACGGAATACGGCCAGCTTGTCGAGTTCAAGCTGATTGACGACTTCAATGCCAGCCGCGAGGCATGGAAGAGCGGAGATATCGACGTTCTGGGGTTCTGCACAATCGATGCGTTTACGACTGAGATCAACGGCTTGAAACAGTTTGAGCCTCAGGTGATAGGTCAGATCGACTGGTCCCGTG
>DASVIU010000126.1:0-3149 GCA_036386275.1 Bacteroidota bacterium
GCCCGCGTGAAAAAGAGAGGAAACTGGTCCACACTGGTCTGCAGGAGGACGTCAAGCCCGTTTTCGATCGCCTGCTTCGCTGATTCCGCGTAGTCCGCTGATGTCCGGTGGAGGTCGTTCATCCCCCCGACGGCGCCGGCGTCTGAAACCACGAAGCCGTTGAACCCCCACTCTCCTTTGAGCTTCTTCTTCAGAAGCCATGCATCGGCGCTCGAGGGGCGGCCGTCCAGCGAGTTGTACGACGACATCACAGACCGTGAGCCGCCGAGCGTGACGCATGCCTTGAACGGCGGAAAATACGTCTCCTCCAGGAGCCGCTCGCTCCAGTAGACAGGGTAGCTGTCTCTCCCCCCGTCGCCGTGGTTGGCAACAAAATGCTTGGGGGTGGTGAGGACACCCAGATTCTCGATCTGCCTGACAAATGCCGCACCCATCACGGAAGAGAGGTACGGATCTTCTCCGTACGTCTCTTCCACCCTTCCCCAGCGGGCGTCACTTGCGATGTTCACGACCGGCGAAAGGATCTGGCGAATGCCGCGGGAGCGCGTCTCCCGTGCGACGGCCCGGGCCACCTCCGACACGAGTCCCGGATCCCACGTTGCGGCCAGGGCTATCGATTGCGGAAATGCGGTCGCCCCCTCCCGCACGAGCCCGTGCAGGGCCTCATCGAACGGAATAATAGGGATGCCGAGACGGGTTTCCTCCACAAAGAAACGCTGCGCCGCGTTGTTCGCTTCGGCGGACGCCCGGGCCGCACCCGAGAACGCGCGCTGCAGCACCTGCTCGGACGCCGCCGGGCCAACGGGCCGCGTCGCCATCTGTATCCCGCATATGCCGTGGCGATACTTCTCCTTCCCGTCGGCGAGATCACCCGAGACCATGAACAGCTGCCAGAGCTTCTCCTCGAGCGTCATCCGGGAGAGGAGATCGTTCACCCGCTGCTCCACCGGAAGCGCCGGGTTCCTGTACGGAAGCGACTGCTGCCCCCGGCCGACTGCACCGGGGGAGAGGCAGAGCGCAAGAAGGACCGATACGGCGGTGTTCGGTTTCATCGCATTACTCCCCGATACGCACAGTGGCGATGCCGTTCGCCGGAAGCCTGATCTCACTCAACTTCTCTCCCCGCTCTTCATTCAGGCTGCTCCGGTATACGGATCTTCTTCCTTTACCGAATGAGAACGTCGCGACCTCGGGCGATCCGCCGGCATTGAACAGGCGGACGAGACAGCCGCGTCCCCCGTCGACCGGCTTGAGGTACGTGACGATAATCCCCCCCGGGGAAACGCCGAACAGAGGATCCGGCTTCGGCTCGTCGGGACCCACATTTCGGACGACAAGCGGCTGGCTCCGTTCGATTCCACGGCGTGTGACGTCCGCCTGGTTGTAAAGTCCGTGGGGGAAGATGGAATAGTGGTACGAGCTGACCCCTTCCTGGTCCGCCTTGTAGTTCGTGTACCAGTAGTTGTTCATGACGTAGGAAGCAAGATGCGAGGAAAACGGCCGGGTCGTCTTCCAGTCGACGTTGCGCGGCGCGGGAAGCTCACTGTGCAGATCACCCATCTCGACGAGCGGAGCCTCGGCAACGGTCAGCGTCACGCCGTAATCCTGATTGGAGACGTCAGCCCATCGCTGAGCGGAATAGTAGTCTTTGCATGACCCCGGCAACTGGTCCGCCTCCGGACGCATGACGCCGTACCCGAGGTCGACGCGCACCACACCGTCGGGAACCGCAAACGGGAATCCGAAATGGACGGCTTCGTTCGCGCGCACCTTCCGTTTGTCGATCGTGTTGATCACCTCCACGCTCCCCGAACCGCTGACCACGCGGATTTCCCGCCTCAGAGCGTTGCATCCGGGCGCCTCCGACGTCACGACGAGCGAAGCCACAAGCGGCCCCTTCTCCCCGACCGCAATCGAGGTGTGTCCGCTCCTGAGGGCCTCCCTCGCGTCGAGCCCGGCGACGTAGGAATAGCCGTCCAGGCCGCCTCCCTTCACAGTGTCGACATAGTCGACGGGAGGAACGACAGTCCTCAGATGGTGGATCTCCCCGGTCGTCTTCTCAAGGGAGACCTCAAGATTGTCGCCGAGCAGCGTCTCACCTACTACCCTGAGGTTGCTTCGGAATGACGGCGACCCTTCATGGAGCGTATAGCGCCGGGCCCCGAGGGCCGGCACATGCCGGGCAAGAAACGCAAGCTCCCCGGTGGAGAGGCGCTGGCTGGGAACCTCTCCGCCGGTCTCGTCTTTCACCACGTCGCCGGTTGTGCTCGCCTCACGGGAGAGAACAACGAGATCGGTCCGTTCCCAGGAATTCGTGTTGATGACCTCGACAGCGCCGGAGGCCGCACCGCCGGAGGGGGCACGAGCAATGTGCTTCCGAAGTTCACCGGATTCCCGGGCTCCGTCGATCGCAAAGCGCTGTTTGATTTCCCATTGCTTCACGACAAATGAGCTGTCGGGATCACTCGTGCTGTTGAACGCTCCCCACGTGTGTTCGTCGAACAGGAGCACATTCCTCCAAGCATCGTAGAATTTCGCCGGATCGTACTTTGCGGGGGCGAGGATCGTGTAGAGCGCTTCTGTCTGGACGAGTTGCTCGGCGGTGGTGCGGTTCACTCCCAGCTCGTACGCCGTGGAGGCCGCCCCATCCTCCCAGTACGGCGTGAAATCTCCCCCGAATGCGGGGAGGCCGGCGCCGTACTTCTTCTCAAATTCCGTGAAAAGCGATTCGGTCGTCGCAATGGCGAGCTTCGGAGAGACGTGCTTTTCGTTCCAGCTCCTGACATAGTCAGGGAGGCCGGGGTCGACAGTCCCGTTGTCACCGTTGAATGTGTGCCTCATCTGTATCATGTCGTAGGGATAGGCGATCCCGTCGAGCCAGTCGAAGTAACGGGCGAGACTGCGGAGGAACCTCATCTGACCCGGATCGCGGGGCCCGGAGAAGAACGAGCCGTACCCGAATCCCGCCATCCAGTAGAGGATGCGCTCGCTCCCCGAAGGAGACACCCAGTAAAACGGTCGGTCCGACCACGCACTGTTTGTGTGACCGGTTCTATCCCCCCCCGTATACAACCCGTTGGGGCCGCTGGAGAAATACCTGATGCCCGCCTGTGCAAGCGTGGGGACCATGTTCCATGTCATGCCGGGGA
>DASVIU010000127.1:0-9625 GCA_036386275.1 Bacteroidota bacterium
GATGTTCGCCCGCAAGTGCGGTGATGGCCTCGTCGTTCGTCGTGATGGCGGGAAGGTGGTCCGGCCGGCCCGGACCGTGCAAGGCCAGGATTGTCGGCAGACGGAGTGCGAGAACCTCCTTCCTGATGACCGAATTCCTCATGATGATGCCGTTGGCGCTCCATCGCGCCAGGCGGGGAATTGCCGGCCGCAGATCACCCGGCTCACGGTAGAACGACCAGGGCCCGTATATTCGCGCATATCGGGCGATCCCGAACAAGAGCTCCCTCCCGAATTCCCGGGAAGACTCCAGAAGAAGAATGACCCGCTTAAGCTCTGCCATCAGGGTGCCCTTTCCGGGGATGGTCGTGGATTTCGCAAACTGGTGAAAAATAAGACAAATCTGGTTTTGTTCAAAATGCCGGGCGCCGTATCGTCAAGAGATCGGCAACTCTCCCCTGGTGATCCTGTCCCGGGCATCCCGACGGACAGGTCTACTGTTCAATCCATACCTGTCATTCAGCTCTTTTCCTGGGAACGATGATGATCAAAATGCTCGCCGTGCTGCCGTGTCTCATGTGGGAAACTTCCGGCTCAGTCCTGTCCCTCGGCTGGATTGATTCCTTCATCGTTGGAGTCTATTTCGTTTTTGTGCTGGGCATCGGATGGTACCTGATGCGGTTCACAAAGACGGGGAACGATTTCTTCATGGCAGGGAGGAAGATGACTGCGTGGATCGCGGGACTTTCCTTCGTGGCCGCGAACCTGGGGTCCCTGGAGCTGATGGGTTGGGCGGCGGCCTCCTACCAGTATGGAATCCTGGCCGCACACTGGTACTGGATCGGGGCGATTCCTGCCATGCTTTTCCTGGGCCTCATCATGATGCCTTTCTATTATATCAGCCGAACACACTCGGTCCCGGGATACCTCAAGCTGCGCTACGGTGAATCAGCGAGCATGCTCTCCGCTGTCTCCTTCGGGTTCATGACCGTTCTGATGAGCGGGATCAACATGTACTCCATGGCAATCGTCATGAAGGTAGTTCTCGGATGGGATATCCACTTCAGCATCTGGGTCTCCTCCATTACGGTCATGGTGTACGTTGTGCTCGGGGGACTTCTTTCGGCGATCTTCAACGAGGTGCTGCAGTTCATGCTGATCTGGCTCGGAGCGCTGATCATTCCGATCCTCGGCTTGATGGAAGCGGGTGGGTGGTCGGGAATGGTGGCCCGCATACATGCGAATTTCCCTGCCGGTGACTACACGCATCTCTGGGGTCCGCTGGGATCGTTCAATGATAATCCGATGGGGATCCATTGGACGGGGATCGTGTTCGGGCTCGGCATGATCATATCACCGGCGTACTGGACGACCGACTTCCTTGTCGTGCAGAGGATCCTCTCGGCGAAAGACATTCGTTCGGCGAAGCTGGCGCCGATCATAGGTGCGGGGTTCAAAATGATGGTTCCCCTCATCGTGATCCTGCCGGGACTTCTGGGCCTGGCCCTCATCCCGGGCCTCGTCGGCGAGAAGGAAGCCCTGGCAACGGGGGCGCATAGTTACAACGAAATCCTTCCCCTGATGCTCGCACGGTACGCAGGACCGGGTCTCCTCGGGCTGGGCGTGACGGCATTGATTGCAGGATTCATGTCGGGAATGGCCGGTAACGTCAGCGCATTTGCCACGGTCTGGACGTATGACATCTACAAACCCGTGCACATGAAGATGGCCAGGGAAGAGGGACCCGACAAGCATTATGTCAAAGTCGGCCGTTGGACGACGGTCCTGGGCGTGGTTGTGAGCATCGGAACAGCCTATCTGGTTCAGCAATTCGCAAGCATCATGGATTACGTTCAGGCACTGTTCAGCTTTTTCGTGGCGCCGATGTTCGGGACGGTGATCCTCGGGATGCTCTGGAAGCGGACGACAAAGGCAGGTGGGTTCTGGGGGCTCGCCGCCGGGATGAGCAGCTCGATCGGCATGTGGGCGTGGGTGAGGTGGTACCCGGCAGCGCTGAAGTATATCGCACTGTCGGAACATGCGAAGGATATGGCGGAAAATATGTACCGCGCGACGTGGTCGTTCCTTATCGTCGTGCTGGTGACGGTCGTGGTGAGCCTTCTGACCCCCCCGAAGCCCGAGTCGGAACTTACGGGACTGGTCCGGGGCTGTACCGACATCCCGTCGGAAGGGGATATGCTATGGTACAAGAGGCCCCTGACATGGGCGGTGGGCATCTTCGCGGTGTTCATTGCTCTGAATATAATCTTCTGGTAGGAGTCCGGCCATGAGCGAAAGTAACTTGATATCGATCTGGTTCTTCATTGGAGCCCTTCTCTTTCTCTACGGTCTGGTGATCTTCGGGGCCAACATCGTTGAGATGGTATCGCCCGACACGGGAAGTACCGTGATATTACACGAGTTACATTTCGGGGTCTGGTGGGGACTGCTCTTGATTGTGATCGGAGGGTTCTACTTCATTCATTTTCGTCCCTGGCGCCGGAAGACCGGCTGAGACGGCGCCCGGTCGAACGTAACAGGAACCTGTCCTGCAGAGGGGCTGCCGCCGGATGACGGGTTGCGAAAATACTCATGCATACAACGATTTGCGGGAACATACACGATGAGCGCGAAAAAGTCGTACGAAGTGTGGTTCGTGACTGGCAGCCAGCACCTGTACGGCCAGGGCACCCTCGATGCCGTGGCACGAAATTCCCGGAGCATCGTCGACGGCCTGACGGCGAAGGCCGCTTTGCCGGCGGCTCTGGTGTTCAAACCGGTCGTGACGACAGCTGATGCGATCACCGCGGTCTGCCAGGACGCCAATACCTCGCCTGCCTGCATCGGTCTCGTGATGTGGATGCATACGTTTTCCCCGGCGAAAATGTGGATCGAAGGCCTCACCATCCTTCAGAAGCCGTTCGTGCATCTGCACACCCAGTTCAACCGGGACATTCCCTGGGCGTCCATCGATATGGACTACATGAACCTGCATCAGTCGGCACACGGCGATCGTGAGTTCGGGTTCATTTGCACGCGGATGAAGAAGCGGCGCAAGGTAATCGTCGGGCATTGGGAAGAGGTGTCAGTTCAGCGATCCCTTGCCCTCTGGATGCGTGTTGCAGCAGCGTGGCATGAAGGGCGTCGGCTCCGGGTGGCCCGCTTTGGTGACAACATGCGCGACGTCGCGGTAACCGAAGGCGACAAGGTCGAGGCACAGATGCGCTTCGGGTATACCGTGTCCGGATACGGCGTGGGCGACCTCGTGCGGTGCATCGGGGAAGTGGGAGAAGGCGAAGTCGACCGTCTGGTGCAGGAGTATTCGCTGGCGTACGCCCTGGGCAGCGGCCTGGAGAAGGGGGGAAAGCACCATGCAAACGTCCGGGAAGGCGCCCGCATCGAGCTCGGGCTTCGGGCCTTCCTGAACGAGGGAAGGTTTGGAGCCTTCACGACGACATTCGAGGACCTTACCGGGCTTTCACAACTGCCGGGACTGGCTGTGCAGCGTCTGATGGCGGATGGATTCGGGTTTGGAGCCGAGGGGGACTGGAAGACTGCTGCTCTCCTGTACACACTGAAAGCGATGGCTGCCGGGATGCCGGGCGGAGCGTCGTTCATGGAGGACTACACCTATCACCTGGACCCCGCAGGCAAGAAAGTCCTTGGTGCCCACATGCTCGAAGTCTGTCCTTCGATTGCGGCCGACAGGCCCCGGCTCGAAGTCCACCCGCTGGGTATCGGCGGAAAGGATGACCCGCCGCGCCTGGTTTTCGACGTGAAGTCCGGTCCGGCGCTCAATGTGTCGCTGATCGATCTGGGTTCGCGTTTTCGGTTGCTTGTCAACGAAGTCGACGTCGTTCCCCCGGATGCTGATCTTCCCCGGCTACCGGTTGCCCGGGCGACATGGAAACCACGTCCGGATTTCGAAACGGCTGCGACTGCCTGGATCCTCGGCGGCGGGGCCCACCACACCGTCTTCACTCAGGCCCTTACAAGCGAATATATCGTCGAGTTCGCGGAGATGGCGGACATCGAATGTGTACTGATCGACGGTAAGACAAGCATCACCGCGCTGAAGAAGGAACTGCACTGGAACGAAAGCGCATCCCAGCCTCTTCACTTTTGAGACCCGTCCCATCGTATCGCTGCAGCTCACACCGAATGTGATCGTTCGTTAACGGGATCGATTATTCTGACCGGGTCTCCTCCTGTTTGGATCCTGCCGGCGTTGATATTTCGCCTGATGCCGGCTCTTCCGATGCTGCCTGTATGCCAGTCCCGCTGCTCTCCGTGCTGCGTCGGGAACGGGGATTGGTTGCTTCCCCGGGAGTCGGCCTGCTATGAAGAATCCGCGTATGCGGCGCCTGACCGGGGGACGCGGAACGAGGTCATCCGGGCCCGGGTCGCCAGGCGGGCGGGGCTTGCCGTGATCCTGGCGCGAGAGGTTCGATCTGGGCGAAAAAGAACGTGGAAAGCACTTGCTTTTTGTTGTTCTTTGGCTTAAAATTGAACCGGTATAATCATCAGATTGTGGCGGTTAACTAATCCTCGCCTTTTCCTCGCCACCCCCCTGCGGAGGAAGAGCATATCAATTCTCGCGGGTTCTTTCGCATCGTTGTCTCCCGAAAAGTTGGATAAATCGGAATGAAGAAACTCACAATTTCTGATGTGGCCAAGCGGGCCAAAGTGTCAAAAGGGACCATTTCGGCCGTGATCAATGGCAAAACAAACGTGAAGCCGTCGACACGTGACCACATCCTTGAGGTCATGAAGGAGCTCAACTATCGCCCAAAGGGCTCTGCCAGGAATCTGCGGGGCGACCGGAGCGAGAAGAGTATTGGGCTGATCCTGAAGGACATTACGTACCCGTTCTATGCCGCGATTGCGGCGGGGGCAAAGGAGTTTGCGAAGAGCAAGGGGTATTCCGTTGTGGTTGCGGGATCTGATGACGACCTAGAAGATGAGAAGCAACTCACACGTCTGTTTTCGGCGAAAGACATCAAGGGAGTGATTATTGCGCCGATTGTTGCGGGGAAAGCGGAATTTCAGCACCTCTATATGTTGAAGATGATCAACTATCCGTTTGTCTTGCTCGAAGATGTCCAGGGGATCCAGGCCAACGTCGTTGCCATTGACAATATCACGGCGGTGAAGAGGGCGGTGAAGTACCTGATTGATGGCGGTCATGAGAGAATTGTTCACTTCGCTGGACCGCCCCATTCGTCGCACACACTCGAGCGTGTTGAGGGATTCAGATACGCGTTCAGCGAAAGCCCGCTGGTCTTCAGGAAAGAGTACGTTGTTTCGATCGGGTCGCATTACGATGAAAGCTATGCCAGGACGATCGAGTATTTCGAAGGACTGCCCCGCGGGGAGTATCCGACTGCCATCGTTTGTTTCAACGATCATCAGGCACTTGCGGTCATGACCGCCTTGAAGGAGCTAAAAATCAAGATTCCACAAGACATTTCGCTTGTCGGAATTGACGATATTTACTACGCCAAGATGTATCCGATCCCGCTCACAACGATTCGAGCTCCTCAAAAGGCGATCGGAATGCGGGCCGCTGAAATCCTGATCCGCAATATTGAAGCCTCCCATTTGCTACCGGTCGAGCATGTAATACTTGAGACCGAATTCATTGTCCGCGAAACAACGCGACCGCTGAATTCTCATATCGAAGTGCAATCTGATCTCCGCATTCTGAAGTAGAAGCATGAACAGTGGTGAGTGTTTTTTGCCGCAAGATTGAACCGAATCAATTCACAATGAACTGATTAGTATTCATCTATCTCGGACCCACAGTTCCCTAACCCATCCTCTCATATACTGACTAGTCGTGGTGACGCAATGGCCTTCTTTCCAACTGTTCCTGCACACATCCCTTTCGAGGGAAGAGAATCCAAAAATCCACTGGCATTCAAGTGGTACGACAAGTCCCGGAAGGTGGGAGACAAGACGATGGCCGAACACCTTCGTTACTCGGTCGCCTACTGGCATACCATGAAAGGCACCGGGTCCGACATGTTTGGCCCGGCCAGCTTTCACCGCGACTGGAATGAGGGGGGCTCGGCTATTGATCTTGCCAGGAAAACGCTCGAAGCGGCGTTTGAGTTATTTCAGAAACTCGGGGTGGAATACTACTGCTTCCATGACCGGGACATTGCGCCTGAAGGAGCGACATTCGCTGAAACCTGCAAGAATCTGGAGCAGATTGTCGAACTGGCCCGCACATTCCAGAAGCAGACAGGTGTGAAGCTTCTCTGGGGGACTGCGAACCTGTTCAGCAATCCCCTGTATTCTCAGGGTGCGGGAACAAGTCCGAATGCCGCCGTGATGGCCCGCGCCGCCGCTCAGGTCAAGCACGCCATCGACGCGACACACGAACTCGGCGGTGAGAACTATGTGTTCTGGGGCGGCCGTGAAGGGTATGAAACGCTTCTCAACACAGACATCCGCAGGGAGCAGGAACAGATGGCCCGGTTCCTTCGCATGGCGGTCGACTACAGGAAGAAGATCGGATTCACCGGGCAGTTCCTCATCGAGCCCAAACCAGCCGAGCCGTCGAAGCATCAGTATGATTTTGACGCTGCAACAACGCTCGGTTTTCTCCGCGCCTACGATCTCCTCAACGACTTCAAGCTGAACATCGAGGCAAACCACGCGACACTGGCCGGACACACGTTTGAGCATGAACTCGCTGTGGCATCGGCCGCGGGCCGACTCGGAAGTGTCGACGCGAACCGGGGAGATCTGCTCCTGGGATGGGACACCGACCAGTTCCCGACGGATCTCTACAGCACAACCTTTGCGATGATGATCATCCTGCGCCAGGGCGGGCTCGGCCGCGGCGGGTTGAACTTTGACGCCAAAGTGCGCCGGAGTTCGAGTGACCCGGTAGACCTCTTTTACGCCCACATCGGCGGCATGGATACATTCGCGCGGGGCCTCATCATCGCCGGGGAGATGCAAGCGGACGGCGTGCTCGCAAAACATGTCGCCGACCGGTACGCGAGCTTCAACACAGGCCTTGGAGCGGAGATCATGGCGGGGACCGTTGGGCTTGATGAGATAGACCGGCGGGTCATCGCCTCGGCGGATCCCCGTCTCGAAAGCGGGCGGCAGGAAATGCTTGAGAATATCATCAACTCCTATCTTCGGTAATCGAGGTTCAAGTGATCAGGTGACGGCTATGATTGAATATGTCGGACATGCCAGAACGCTGTCAGACGCGAGGTCCGTACCGTACAGGGACGCTTCGTGTCCCATCGAAGCACGTGTCAGCGATCTCCTCCAGCGAATGACGCTGGAGGAGAAGGTCGCGCAGATGTTGTGCATCTGGAACCAGAAGAAGGATCTGCTCCTGAATCATGAAGGGCGGCCTGATGCGGGACTCGTGCGGCGGAACCTTCCCTACGGCATAGGCCAGATCGCGCGGCTGAGCGACACGAACGGCGGCCTCACGGCACGCGAGACCGCGGAGTACGCGAATGTCATCCAGGGGCTCATGCTTGAGAACACGAGGCTCGGCATTCCGGTCATCTTCCATGAAGAATGTCTTCACGGTCTCGCGGGAAAAGAAGCCACAAGCTATCCGCAGCCGATCGGTCTGGGGGCGACATTTGACCCCGGCCTCGTGGAGGAAATCTATACGACAATCGCCTCCGATGTCCGGGCGCGCGGCGCGCACCAGGCGTTGACACCCGTTCTCGATGTCTCGCGGGATCCCCGATGGGGACGGGTGGAGGAGACGTTTGGCGAAGATCCCTTTCTCGTGACGACGATGGGGATTGCCGCCGTCAGGGGTTTCCAGGGCGATGCGATGTTCCGCACGAAGGACCGGATCATTGCCACGCTCAAACACTTCGCCGCGCACGGACAGCCGGAAGCCGGCATGAACTGCGGTCCGGCAAACGTGTCGGAGCGTGAGCTCCGCGACGTGTTTCTCGTCCCGTTCCGGGAGGCGATCCGGCGGGGAGGCGCACTGAGCGTGATGGCCTCGTATAATGAAATTGACGGTGTTCCCTCAAGTGCGAATTCCTGGCTGCTGCGCGACGTGCTTCGTCAGGAATGGGGCTTCACGGGAGTCGTCGTCTCCGATTACTATTCGATCGCCGAGTTGCACTGTCGCGGCGAGGCGACGAGTCACTCTGTGGCGGCAGATAAGGAGGAGGCCGCGCGTCTGGCTGTGCGGGCCGGAGTCAACATGGAGACTCCTGATCCCGACTGCTATCCGCTCCTTGTGCAGGCTGTTCGGGAGGGATCGATGCAGGAATCGGAGTTGGATGCACTTGTCGCCGCGCTCCTTCGCCTCAAGTTCCAGCTTGGCCTCTTTGAGGATCCGTTCGTAGACGGGAATGCGATCTCGAGTCCGCAACGGCTGGAGCGCGAGAGAGGCCTTGCCCTGCGCGCCGCGAAAGAGACAATCACGCTTCTCAAAAACGACCGCTGTGTTTTGCCGCTCAAGCCCGTCCCGGGGCAGACCGTTGCTGTCATCGGACCGAATGCAAATCGCGTCATGCTCGGCGGTTATTCAGGAACGCCGGCCCACTTTACGACGGTCCTGGATGGGATCGCGCGGCGGATCGGGAAGGAATGCGAAGTACTGCACAGCGAGGGTTGCGGCATTACCGTCGGCGGTTCATGGAACGACGATAAAGTGGTGTTCCCTGATCCTGAGTCGGACAAACGCGCGATTGCAGTCGCCGTCGAGTTGGCTCGCAGGTCAGACGTGGTCATTCTCGTTTTGGGAGAAAATGAGCAGACCTCCAGGGAAAGTTGGAGCAGGACGCACCTTGGTGATCGCGCCAGCCTCGACCTTGTCGGCCGGCAGGACGCACTTGTGCGGGAGATCGTTGCCACGGGGAAGACCGTTGTCGCCGTGTTGCTGAACGGTCGACCTAATTCGATCGGTCCCCTGGCGGACGCGGTCCCGGCGATTCTGGAGTGCTGGTACCTCGGCCAGGAATGCGGTACGGCCGTTGCCGGGGTGCTCTTAGGTGATGACGTCCCCGGGGGTAAGTGTCCCATATCGATCCCCCGTTCGGCCGGCCATATTCCGGTTTTCTACAACCACAAGCCTTCGGCACGCCGCGGGTATCTGGACAGTGAGCCCACGGCATTGTTCCCGTTCGGATTCGGTCTGAGCTATACAACCTTTCAGTTCAGCCGTCTCCGGCTTGAATGTGAGACGATCGCCCTGGATGCATCGACACGGGCATTCGTTGACGTTACGAATGCGGGGGAACGGGCGGGGGACGAGGTTGTGCAGATGTATATTCGGGACGTTGTCAGCTCGGTGACCCGGCCGGTGAAGGAGCTCAAGGGCTTTGTCCGCATCCATCTCGGTGCCGGAGAAACAAGATCTGTCTCCTTTACGATCGGACCGGATCAGTTGGCGTTCACGAACATTCACAAGAGGTGGGGCGTTGAACCGGGGCAGTTCGAGATAATGGTGGGGAACTCCTCTCGCGATACGGACCTGAGCAAGGTGAAATTGACAGTGACAGGGCATTGTACCGGAAAGTCATGAACATCGCCGGCGTGGTGATATCATGAGCGATACTTCCGCCTGAAAAAATCGGAGACCGTCGTGCCCGCAGCCGAAAACACTCTCTCTGTTCGGGAAAAAGCAGGATATGCGCTG
>DASVIU010000128.1:0-5532 GCA_036386275.1 Bacteroidota bacterium
CGGCGGCGACCTCCAGAAGCGCACACGTCCCGGAAGCGTTGTCGTCGGCGCCGTTGAATATGTAGCGCGTGCCCGGCGCGTGCTGCTTCATGTAGCCCACGTGGTCGTAATGTGCCCCCACGATCACCGTCTCGGATTTCAACGCCGGATCGCTCCCCGGGAGCACGCCGACGACGTTGCGTGCGGACATGTCGCGGATTTCGGTCCCCGTCTGGATGAAAGCCTCGGTACCGGCGATTGCGTAGGAACGGGGGACGAGCCGTGCGTCGATCTGCCGTTGAAGCGCCCTGAGCGAATCGACGCTTCCGAAAAGCTGTTCGATGACCCCCACTCCCACGTGAACGACGGGGACTTTCCCCTTCTCTTCCTCCCCCAGCGTGAGGGGGAGTGCGTCCTTCGGGATGACGTGCGAGAGCGATGGCCAGGGGAACCCGCGGGGTGCCAGCGACGAATGGTTGATCGGATCCGTCGCGACCATGACCCCTGCCGCCCCGTGCTCCATGGCAATCCGGACCTTCGACTCCACGCTGGAGTACTCCGTGGGGACGGTCCCGAGGAACACCGAAGTGGAGTCTTCTTCCCCCGGCTCGTGTCGCAGGACGAATACGATTTTTCCCTTCACGTCGATTCCTGCATAGTCGTCATAATGGTACTGGGGGGCCGTAATGCCGTATCCCGCAAAAACGATTGGACCCCGGACACTGCCGTTCGATGTCATCTCGAACGGCGAGAAGTCCGTCTTGATCTCATACGACTTCTCGACGGATCCCGACCGGACGCGGAGCGCATTCGGCTCTCCGAGGCTCACGATATTGAGAAGGACCTGCTGGAAATAGGAACCGTTGACCGGCCGGAGTCCGTCGCGGGCAAATTCCCGTGCGATGAATGCCGCCGCCGTGTCGAGTTCGGGGCTCGGAGTGTTCCGCCCCCTCATCGTATCCGAGGCCAGGTAGAAGATGTTTCTCTGCACGTCTTCCGGGGTGATCCTCTCCAGCGCCCTTGCGGGCCACTGACCGGTCGTGTGTGAGCATCCGCAGAGGAGCGATCCGATCACGATCGCAATGCCCGCGAGGGTTTGTTTCATGTGGACCTCGGTCATCGCAGCCACGGTAAAGGATTCAGTTGACTATTGTCCGGCGAAGCAGGAGATTGTATTGTTTTCGGCCTGCAGGGCTGTCGGCCGGAGGGCTCTACGCGGATCTGCCGGAAGCGCACGGTCCTGACTGCACCCCCGGCAGATCTATGAATAATGACGATCTGAAAATGCTCCGGGTCAGAATCTGACCGGCGCCGGTTTCGTGGTTTGCCTGCGGGGCGGTCCTTCGTTGAGATAAAAGTTCAAGCCGATCTTCGCGCTTGCGTACCCTTTGAAAGAACTGGTCGTGCGGGCATCAACGTCGTTTCCTATCATTGTGAATCCGACGCTTCCATCGAAGGAAATGTCGTTGTTGATGAACGACTCTATTCCGAACCCGGCGGGGATCATGTACGAGAATTTCCACGAGCCGTCGACAGGGGGAGCCGTGCCGACGCCTGTCCGCTGGTACATCAGCATGCCGCCCCCAATATAGACATAAGGATTGACACTCTTCCTCGGGAAGAAATGGATAAAAGCGACAGCCGAAATGGGGATTGCGTTCACCTTGATGTATGAGGCGTACACCCCGGGCTCCAGGGGTATCGATTGGTTTGTTTTGAGCAGTTCATACCCTGCCGCCAATCCGAGCCCGAAGTATCGCGCTATTTCGTAACGGGCTACTACCTGGCCACCGAATCCCACCTTGTATTCGTTATAATCGGTTACCCAGTAGTTGGCCCCCGCGTCTACCCCGATGGCCCAACGCCCCAGAAGATTCTGTGCATTGGCCGTCCCGCATATGTAGCAGAGAGAGAATATCGTGGCTGTCAGAATTGCAGGAAGTCTTTTCATCCGGATCCTTTTTCATGGTCAGATGTACAACTATACGTAACAAAACTATACGTTTAGAGGGGGAAAGTCAAGGAGTTTCAGATTGGATCGGGATTTCTCCGCAGGGGCAAACTCCTTCGGGCTCGCGTCCAGAGTTTTTCGCGACTCAAACTGTCTAAAAACCTGATGAATAGGAAGAAAAGGGTAATCTGGATAGCAAAGTGGCTCCTGCGGCCCATACTGGTCCTTTTGCTTACTGCAATCCTCTGGCACTACTTTTCAGGCCTCCAGTTCTCGCTCGTGGTTGACAGGATCAGGGGGATCGGTCCGGCGGCACTTCTGATCCTCCTCCCGTACGGCTTTGTTTTTCTTGTCGAATCTTTCGCATGGCGCCTCGCGATCCGGAGGGACCCCCCGCCGGGGATTGGTCTGCTGTTACTGGTTCGGGTCGCCACGGATGCTCTTTTGTATTCCATCCCCGGAGGCGTCGCCATCGCGGAGCCGATGAGGCCTGTTCTGCTCAAACGGGAGTGCGGTGTCGACATGACGGAAGGAATAGGATCCTGCATAATCACGAAGATCAATATTGCGGTCGCACAGGCGGTTTTCATGCTGATCGGATTTTCCCTCGTCATTCTGTTGTACCCAGGGGTCGCAGCCCGGCTCGGGCCGGGGGAAGGGGCGAAAGGGTTCGCCGTGATTGCGCTTTCCCTCTTTTCTGTCGTCGCCCTCCTGACGCTTCCGTTCAGCGGTCCACGTATGGAACAGGTAGTCCGGACCCTCGCACGCATCCCGCTCCGTCCGCTCCGGTCGTTCCTCGCGAAAGGGGAGCCGTATATCCTCAGGCTCGATGAACATGTCGGTCGATTTGCGCGGGACCACACCGGGAAGTTTGCACTCTCACTCCTCCTCTCGTTTTCCGCCTGGGTCCTCGTGGGTGTCGAGTCGTTCCTCATATTGAAATTTCTCGGTGCCGACCCGACATTCACACAGGCCGTTGCCCTCGAATCAACCGCCTCGCTCTTTCGCATAGTATTCTTTTTTCTCCCGGGGGGAATCGGGGCTTCTGAAGTCGGCTTTGTGGCACTGCTGGTTGCATTCGGATTCCCTGATCCCGTCACGCTCTCCGCGGCGTATATCGCCGTCAAGCGCCTCAAGGAAGCGGGTTGGATAATGGCCGGGTACCTCATATTCTGGTTCATCGGCTTCAACCCGTTCAGGAAAGCGGAGCGGCCTGCGAAGTCATGAAGAGCATTACATCTTCCTCTCCTCGGGCAACTTTTCCTCTCCCGTATGCATCATTGCATCTGACCGGATGACGTCGCAAATTCCGGACATGGGCGTATCCTGCTCTTCCTCCCTTTCGCTGACTTGAGGGGCACACATGAATCTCCCCTGCTTCCAGATCGTCGCTCTTCTCGTTGCCGTTGATTTCCTCTCCGCGCAACCCCGGCCCGGTGATTCCCCCGTCCGCGCCGACAGCCTGCTCCAGGCGGCGGTGGTTTCGTATTATGAAGGAGCGTATCCCCATGTGATCGACCTCCTGCAACCGTCTGCGGGGACACTCCGGACGCCGAAAGCGAACTATTACCTCGGGTCTGCGTTTGCCGCGCTCAATGACCCTCAGAATGCGATACGGTACCTCCGGATGGCGGTGGACAGCTCGGCGAGGGAAATCCCGTACCGTTTTCAGCTTGCGAAATCCCTGAATGCGTACGGGGCGGCCGTTGACGCCCGCACGGAGTACCGTCTCATACTGGAACAGGACTCTGCGTTTCTCCCGGCTCTCTTCAACCTCGGGACGCTCTGCTTTGACGGTCGCGACTTTGGGAGCGCTGCGGACCTGTTCTCCAGGGCGGTGCGTCTCAATCCGCGGGACTACGTGAGCTACTATAATCTGGGGGCTTCACTTGTCAACCTTGGCAAGCCTGACTCCGCAATGCAGTTCCTCCGGGCGAGCATGGCACTCAACCCCCGGTATGTTCCCTGTCTGAGTCTCCTCGCCTCCGTCTATTACAAGAGGAAGGAGTATCAGGATGCCGGGCGGCTGTACGGGATGATAGTTGCCAGGGACAGCGGCAATGCTGACTCCTGGGCACGCTGGGGGTATTGCATGGAAAAGCTCAGGGAACCGGAGTGGGCCGTGCGCTGTTTTCGCAACGCCTCGAAGCTCGATACGACCAACGCTCTCTATTATGCCCGCCTCGGGCAGGCGTACTTTGAATTGAAGAACTTTGACTCCGCCGCAGTATCCTACGTTCGCGCGGCCTCGCTTGAGGAAGATAACCCCGTCCTTTTTCTGAATGCGGGGCTTGCGTACGCGAGTATGGACTCCCTGGAAAGTGCTCTGGATGCGTTCCACCGGTCGTATGTGGCTTCTCACACAGAGCGGCTGGGACTCCTCTACAGCCAGATTGCCGGTGTCTACTATAAGCAAAAGCGATTCCGGCAGGCTGAGGGGTCGTACCTGAAGGCATTGCAGTATGATCCCGGGAATAGGCGGTCGATTTTCTTCCTCGCCCACTCACAGGATGAATTGCGCAATTTCCGGGGCGCAGCCGCGTCATACAGCCGCTTTCTCAAGCTTGCCGGGGGGGAAGCCGCATACGCTGACCTTGTTGCATACGCCAGAAAGAGACTCAGGGAACTCGCTGCGGGCAAATGAGTTCGGGGAGAAAGTCGGCTCCGCCTTGACAAAAACCTTACAATTGCCTACATTTTTTTAGCTGGTTCCTGTCTGATCACCACTATCTCAGGAGACGCTTAGCCCCGAAAAATTGATACGGTCTCACTGTTTCGATTAAGAACAGTCCGTTAACTTCACCGGGAGGTGATTCATGACAACCGTGTCGGTTTTCCGGGGTTTTCATTTCCTGCCTGCATTCCTTCTCCTGTTTCTCGGTGCGGCCCCGCTCCTGGGGCACGAGTTCCCTGGCGGTTTCCGCGGTGATCAGCCGGCGGCGAAAAGCGTCCCGCGCGAGTATGATCTTTCTCAGAATTTTCCCAACCCGTTCAATCCGTCGACAGTCATTCAGTACGCGATCCCCGTTAAATCGCATGTCCTGCTCACGGTGCACAACCTTCTCGGCCAGGTTGTCTCAACAATCGTGAACGGGGATCAGGAGGCCGGCTTTCATGAAATCCGGTTCGAAGCCCTCAACCTGGCAAGCGGCGTCTACCTCTACCGTCTTGAAGCGGGAAAATTCGTCCAGACGAGAAAGCTCACGCTCATCCGTTGAGTGTCGATCCGAAAAATTGCATTGGTCCTGCATCGCAACAGCAGGCATCCGTTCCCCTCACCCCCGCTTTTTTCCCCTGTCATCCGGCTCGACAAGTGCGCTGAACTTCGGGTCAAAATGCTGATTGATCCACCGGTCGATGATTGACCTCTTGAACCGCCACTCCTTCCCCAGTTTTGCCGCCGGTATCTTCTTCTCCTGGGCCCAGGTGTAAATTGTCTGCGGCTTCAGTTTCAGATACGCCGCGACTTCCTCGAGCGTCATGATCTCGTTGTCAGTCATCTTACCTCAACCACCTTGTTGTGTCAGTCGCGGTTTTTTGCCTCTGGGAAGGCCGGCTGGTGTCTCCGCTCCCCTCCGGCGGCCCGAGGAGCTGCTGGACTG
>DASVIU010000129.1:0-1977 GCA_036386275.1 Bacteroidota bacterium
AGAAAGGTGATGCAAAACAAAATCATGCAGCTTCTGACAAGGTGCATAGGAGATTCGTTTCGACATGAGAGGAAAACAGCGGCACCAGGGGAACCTGCTGCCGGTGGAAAACTACGACTACCTTGGCTCACAATCAACCGAACGGCCCGGTGGAGGAGGGAAAGTGCCACTTGCATTCGATTTCACGCGGGGGTACATTGCTGCGGAATTGATGAATGCCCGTCCGATGGAAGAAACAGAAAACAGACTCGTCCACGAACTCGTTGCGTATCTGAGGGAAGAGGGGGTGGAGGTCAAGGGGGCCCGGGGGATTGAGGGGATGAATCCTCCGCCTTCCATTGCCAACGATGGCTATGGGTCAGCGCGGCCGCGCCGTGCGGACGTCGTCGGGTTCGACCCGCAGAAACGACGGGTCGTGTTCGGGCTCGTGAGGCCTGGAAGGAAGAGTCTGGACAGCGAGGACGCTCTGGAAGAATACAACGTGTTTTTGGATCACAACTCTGGGGCGGGTGAAAGAGCTTCAGCCCTGTATGTGATAATGCCGCAGGATCTGCTGAACGAATTCACATCGATCGTCACACACTACCTGCACAGGGAATACTGGCACAGGGTGGTGGCGGTGGGATCTACTGGCGGGAGTCGGCAGAGCTCACATGTATGATCAGCTCCTGCCCGGCGACAATCTTGTTCCGGGTGATGTCATTCCAGCTCTTGAGATCGCGCGGCTCAACGTTGTGCGCCCGTGCTATCTCCCAGATCGTATCCCCCTTCTTCACCCTGTAGATCACGACCTTCTCCCCGCTGGTCCCGGTCCTGGCCCCCTTAACAACCTTTGCGTCGGCCGGGGAGGAGACTCGTCCCTCGTCATGTATGGCCAGCTCCTGCCCGGGCCTGATGCGGCTCGTCCGGAGGTGGTTCCAGTGCTTGAGCTCGCCCACTGAAACGCCCCGGTCCTGCGCGATCTTTTCGAGCGTGTCCCCCTTCTTCACCGTGTAGCTCTTGGAAGCATCCCCACCGTTCTCCTCAGCCGCCGAAGATTCGTGCTTGGGGGGGAGAGTCGCCTGTTTTTGAGCGAACGTCATCCCGTCGATCTTCTCATATTTTGCCGCTTCCTGCTTGTCCACCCAGATCGTCAACTCGGCACCCTCGCGTATCGGCCTCCCGTAAGGAATGTCGTTCCAGTTCCTGATATCTGCCGCCCGGCAGCCGTACCATTCGGCAAGGCGCCCGATCGTGTCCCCTTTCTTCACACTGTACGTCAACCGCTTCTTGTCGTGCGTGTCGGCAGGCGGATGTTTCCGTGCAAACGAGAGCGCCCTGGCGATGCGTGACTTTCCGTCCGTGCGACGCGGAGAGGAGTCATCACCGGATCTGAGCGACGCCGCTGTTCTGGCAGAAGTTGCCACGAGGCCGGCATATCGCTCCGAGCCGCGCGGGACCGGGATCGCGAGGTTCTTCCCTACTGAAAGTTTTCTTCCCGAAGAAAGGTGATTCGTTTCCTGTATGATGGCCGGAGGTATCCCGTACTTCTTCGCGACGGAGGCCAGGGTTTCGCCCTTGCGGATCATATGGACGATCCAGTCCCTCTTCTTCTCGTCGGGAATTTTCGCATATCGTTCTTTAAATACTCGCGCGGAACCTGCAGGGATGCGGAGCTCGTATCCCTTCAAACCCGGAGGAGTGCACCACTGGACAAGCTCAGGGTTCAGGAGTTTCATATCCTCTGGGTCGGCCCCCGCACACCCGGCAAGGACGTCCAGATCGATGCAGCCGTCGACTTTCACCTTATCGAACGCCAGCGGCTTCTCGGGTATAACGCCTGTGAATCCATACTGGGAGGGATTCAATGCAATCAGCGTCACGGCGATGTACTGGGGAACATAGTTCCTGGTTTCACGGGGGAGCTTCCTGCGCATCTCCCAGAAGTCGGTCGATCCGCTCCTGCGTATTCCCCTGTACACCCGGCCGGCCCCGGAA
>DASVIU010000130.1:0-1593 GCA_036386275.1 Bacteroidota bacterium
ATCAGATCGCGATTTCCCCCCATGTCGTCCACGAGCTGTCGCTCCACCTCGTGGGTGCGCTGAGTAACGGTTCCCTGGTGGAATTCATCGACTGGGCACCCGCAGATCTGTTCGAGGGCATGCCCACCTGCGAGGACGGTCACTTCCGGATTCCCAACCGGCCTGGCCATGGGATAGAGCTGGCGCCTGGTGCCGACCGCAAGTACGGGCAGCTCCCTTAGAGCCGCATCACGGAAGACGAGCCCTCTCTGTACACGGCGGGGCAATTCGAAAGCCCTAACCTGTCCACCAACACACCCGGAACCCCGATCGGGCTCCGCCAGGCGCAATCGTGATCCGCGGCTCCGGCTTCTGTCCTTTGGCTTCGCTGTAGCTCGACTTCCTCCCATCATCGCCAGGTTTCGCCTTGACTTTGCCCTTCGGGGAGAGGTAGCGTTCTGTTTCCGAAGTAGCCGACCGCCCGGACGGATCCCCGGGCACTCTGCGTACATCGAGACGAAAGCTGAAGAGGTCGGCCATGCCTCACATCAAGTCTCCCGCCCTGAGGCTCGGCATCTCACTCTTGCTTGTGCTCATCGTCGGGGGATGTTCGTCCGATGTGATGCTCCACCCCGGGATCGCCCGGTTAATGGAGGCGAGCAATCCGACTCCAAGAATCGCCGAGCGCGACAGGGCGAAAGCGATCCGCGTCCGCAACGAGCGGGGGAACATGCTGGAGGGGCTCCTGCTGGCACAGGAGGGCGATTACGGGACGGTGATCGTGTCGGACGGGAACGCAACCTCCAGGGAGCGGACCCTGTACTACTTCCGGTTCCTGCTCGGGAACGGTTTCCGGGTCCTCGTCTTCAGCTTCCAGGGGTTCGATGCGAACGAGGGGAAGGCGCACCTGAGCTCGCTGATCGGTGATGCGCGCGCATTCTACGCGTATGCACGGCAGGCGTTTCCCGGCGAGCCGATCGCTTATGCGGCCCACTCCCTCAGCACGGCGGCGGCCCTCTGCCTGACGTCGCGACAGGCCGAGCTTGCCGGGGTGGTCCTGGAGGGCGTGTTTGACCCGAAAGGGGTCGCCTATGCGAAGCTGGAGCAGTTCTGGTACCTGTTCCCGCTCTATCCGCTGCTGGCGCCATACACCATCTTCGTCAGTTGGACCGTCCCGGATGAGCTTGCCGTGAGGGAATGCGTGGGGAACCTGTGGAACACGCCCGCGCTGTTCGTCCACCATCCGCAGGATACCATCACCCCCTATCGAGGGGCCATCGAGCTGTATGAAGCCTACCCGGGGCCGAAGAGCTTCGTCGTCCCCAAAGAGCCGCACCCGCCGACATACCACATGAACTACACGTCCGACGAGGCCGCGCAGGGAGAGACGCTGCGCTTCATCCGAAGTGTTCTCCCCAAGGCGCCGGCCATCCAGCAGGACGGTGCCCCGGCGTCGGGGGCAGGCGCCCGGTGATCGAGGCGCGCCGGCAGGCCGATCGAGGAAACGGCGCCGCGTCGTTGACAAGAAGGCTCACTTCCACGACCGCGCCTCAAAGCGCAACGTGCCTTTCACGCCGGAATTCCGGGGACACCATACTCATTTCCGCTGCCATG
>DASVIU010000131.1:0-2334 GCA_036386275.1 Bacteroidota bacterium
GGTATCTCTTTCTCTTCAATCCTTCCCCGTTCGCACGGACGGAAATTGCAGAGGCGGAGGTGCGCTTCTTCCGCAGGGACGTGGTCGTCGGACTGAATCCGGACGTGGTGGTGGATCCGGAGCTCCCCCCCGTCCGGAGCCTCGCGCTGCTCGATGCCGCCGGAGCCGAAGTCCCCTTCCAGCTCCTCCGGCGGGGTGAAGGATACGACATCACGTACAGCCACTACAATTATCCCCGCCAGACATTCGCGGACAGGTTCACTATACTCGTCGACGCGAGGGATGTCCCGCCTCTCGGCTTCCGGGGGTTCCGAATAGAGAAAAGAAAGAAGCTCTCCGCAGCCGCTCCGCGCGTGAAGGCCGGGAAAAATTTTGTCGAGAACCAGTTCCTCAGGGTCACCATCAACGCCGGCGGGGCCATGACGCTCCACGACAAGACCGGCGGGCGTACATTTACCGGGCTGAACGTCTTCGAGGATTCCGGTGATGTCGGGGATGAATACAACTATTCCTACCCGGCTCGCGACGTTGTCGTCCGGTCGGGGAAAACCGGTGCGCGTGTGACACTCCTGGAACGGGGCCCCCTGCGGGCCGCACTCCTGGTGCAGGCCACACTCCGCCTTCCGGTCTCGGCCGCCCCCGACAGGAAGAGCAGGAGCAAACAAACGGTCGCGATCCCGGTCACGACACGCATATCGCTGGGGGCCTGGTCGCGCTTCGTCGAATGTGAGACGACAGTGGACAACCGGGCCCTGGATCACCGGCTCCGCGTGCTCTTCCCGGCGGGGGTCCGGACCGACCGTGTCCGCGCCGACTCGCAATTCTGCATCGTCGAGCGCGTGCAGAGGCAATACGATGTGGGGAGTTTCGAGATCGAACACCCCGCGCAGGTCGCGCCGATGCAGCGTTTCGTCACGGTCTCCGGTAAGGACCGTTCCCTGACGCTCCTCGCATACGGCCTCCCGGAGTATGAATTGAAGCTGGACGGAAGAGGCACCCTCGCGCTCACGCTTCTGCGGTGTGTCGGGAAGCTCGCGGGGGACCATCTCATCACGCGCCCCGGGGGGAAGGCGGGATGGGACAACGATACCCCGGAGGCGCAGTGCCAGGGGATCCACTCGTTCCGGTATGCGCTGCTCCCGCACGGGCCGGACGAACCGGACTGGGGAGAATTCGTCACCCGGGAAAGCGAGAGGTTCCACCTGCCGATGCTTCCGCTCCGCAGGAAGAACATTGCGCCGCTCCCCATGGAGTCCTCGTTGCTCGGCCTGGAGGGGGGGCCGCTCGTGCTCAGTGCATTGAAGGAATCAGAAGACGGGACCGGGATCATCGTCCGGGTGTACAACCCGGGCCCGGCCGCGGTGGAAGGAGTCCTCCGGTGCGCGCGCCCCGTAAAAAAGGCCCTGCTCGTGAATCTGAATGAGGATGTAACGGGAGCGGCGGATGTCACCGGCGATTCCCGGGGCGCGACCCTCCGGCTTGATGTACCCGCGGGGGGGATCGTCACCGTCAACATCCGGATCTGAGGAGCCTGCGTGACCGCGCTTGCAGATATTGTCCGCTTGCCGATCCCTCTCGTCTCCAACCGGGTATGGCGTATGTACCGGGGGGGGGCGATGATCGGACTCCTGCAGGGTGAAGCGGGGGCGAAGGATACGGAGTTCCCTGAGGACTGGGTTGGCTCCACTGTCCAGGCCCGGAACCCTGGATCTCACTACAGGCCGGGGGAGGGTCTGGCCCTTATCGCCTCCGGTTCCGGTGATCCCGTCACTCTCAAATCGGTGATCGAGACCTATCCCGAAGAGATGCTGGGTCCCTCCCACGTCCGGGAGTTCGGGACCAATGCGGCGCTGCTCGTCAAGATACTCGATAGCGCAGTGCGGCTCATGATCCACGCGCATCCTTCAAAGGCATTCGCAGCGGAACATCTCGGGAGCTGCTTCGGCAAGACGGAGGCGTGGTTTGTCCTGAACACGCGTCCGGATGTGGACGACCCGTGCGTCCTGATAGCGTTCAGAGAAGAGGTGAGCCGTGCGCGCTACCGCGCGATGCTGGACGTACAGGATGTCGCGTCGATGATCGGCGTGCTGCACCGGGTCCCCGTGAAGGCGGGGGACGTCGTGTACGTCAGGGCGGGGCTGCCGCACGCGATCGGCGGCGGGGTCTTCATGGTGGAACTCCAGGAACCGACCGACTACTCGATCATGCTCGAACGGTCCGCGCCCAATTACATGTTCAGTTCCGGGGAGTCGTTCATCGGACTCGACGAGTCTCTGGCACTCTCGGCGATCGACCATCGCGTCTATTCCATGGAGGATGTCCGGAGGGAGCTTC
>DASVIU010000132.1:0-3091 GCA_036386275.1 Bacteroidota bacterium
GTTGGCGCCAGCGTTGATGATTATTTCCTTCTTCATGCCGTCCTGTTTGTACCAACCTTTCTGCGTAGCGTATGGTTGCTTCACAGGAACGGAACGAAGCGGGCAGGCTCCCGGGCCAGGACGAGAGACAAATCTTGGACATCATTGAACGCCTTCGTCGTTTACCGTTCTGTGAGCATGTGCCGGCGGCGCGTGGCGCCGCCGTAATTGTTGTGAATTATATGGGGGTAGTCCCCGTCTCTTCATACGGGGTCTGAACTCTTCGCTGTTAAACTACGAAATGTTCTCCCCCCATGCAACCCCCCCACGGGGTGTGAAAACATCAAAAAAATGAGGTCAAGCTCCCCTGCGTCACACTTTCCGTAACCGACCGTTGCTTCCTTCCGGACCTGGCGGGGTTGAGCTACTTACAGTTGCGCAGGACTTGACCTCACACTCGAGGGTCGACAGCACCGGGAAGACTTGTGACCTGACGTGGAGCTGATCGGGATCGAACCGACGGCCTCCTCGTTGCGAACGAGGCGCTCTCCCAGCTGAGCTACAGCCCCAGGACCCCGTACCGAGCGACCGGAAACCAATTTCCATCGAAATATACGCGTTAGGGGTGTAACAATCAATATCCATTCTCCGGTTCAGGGGGGAAAATGCCCGAAAAGGGAACCTTGACAAAAAGGCTGATATTGCGTATTTTTTATATTCTTCGGTAGTGCATTATTTCCTGCGGGTTGAGGCTATGGCAGGGGAACTCAATGAACGGGAGCGGACGGTACTCCACTACGTCGTGCGGGATTTCATCGAAACCGCGACGCCGATAGGGTCCCGTTACATCTCGAGGCGTCACGAAGACGTTCTTGGCCTGAGTTCGGCGTCCATCAGGAATGTGATGTCCGATCTCGAATATCTCGGGTACATCAACCATCCTCATACATCCGCCGGGAGGGTGCCGACAGATGTCGGATACAGGTTCTACCTGGACAGCCTTATCAAGATGGACGCACTTTCGGCCACCGAGCAGAAGGCGATCAGGGAGGCGCTGAACTCCCGCGAAGCGGAGGACGAGCTCCTGAGGGAATCCTCCAAGCTCATGGGAAAGATCTCCCGGCAGCTCTGCGTCATCACCTCCCCCCGCCTCTCGAGCGGAACGCTCGAGCGACTGGAACTCGTGCCGATCGGCGGTACGCGTGTCATGGTTGTCATTTCGATCAAATCGGGGCTGGTGCGCACGATGATGCTGGAGGTCGCCAGCGAGATCCCCCGTGAGAAGCTGGAGGACATCGCCAGGTCACTGAACGAACGGGTCGCAGGACTCACTATCGAGGAAATACGCTCGACATTCGCCGAGCGGTTGAAAGAAGGGGCGGGGGACGATACGGGCCTGATACGCCTCTTTATCGACTCGGTGGGGAAACTGCTCCCGACTGTGGGGAGTGAGAAACTCCACATCGGCGGAGCTGATTCGATCATCGAGCAGCCCGAATTTGTGAACCCCTCGGAGTTCCGCAGTGTTATTGAATTAATCAACGACGAAGAGATTATCATACACGTCCTCGCGAAACACGAATCCCCGCCGCCGGGGGTCAGGGTGGCGGTCGGAGAGGAAAACCAGGACAAGAAGCTGGCTCCGTACAGCGTCATCACGGCCAGTTACGCCGCCGGCGAAGTCACGGGGACAATCGGTTTGATCGGCCCCCGCAGGATGAATTATGCGCGGGTCATCCCTCTCGTCGACTATGTGGCCCGCACTATTTCGGAAATGTTCGGCACAAACAGCAGGCAATGATGAAAGACGAAAACATACCCGATGGGGGAGCGGAAAACGCTCCCCCTGCGGAAAAAAACGGTGAAGGACCTGCTCCGGCGGCGGAGTCACCCGCGTCGCCCCTGGAGAAGATCCAGCGCGAACTGGAGGAGGCAGGGAGGTCGGCCCAGGCATTCAAGGACCAGTTCCTCCGGAAGGCCGCGGAGCTCGAGAACTACAAGCGGCGCTCGGAGGCGGAGTACCTGAACCTTGTGAGGAACGCGAATGAGGGGCTGATCAGCGCCCTTCTCCCTATCGTGGAGGACCTCACGCGTTCACTCAAAGCGGGGAGGAGCCAGACGGACGGCGAGGCGTTCTACCGGGGAGTGGAGATGATCTATCAAAAGCTCATGAAAGTCCTCGAAGGGCAGGGGCTTGCGCCGTTTGATTCTTCCGGCACGCCGTTTGATGTCAACTACCACGATGCCCTCCTCCAGGTGGCGCGGGACGACATACCCCCCGGCACTGTGGTCGAGGAAATCGCCCGGGGGTACAAGCTCAATGATAGGGTGCTCCGGCACGCCAAGGTCATAGTCTCGGCAGCCGTTGAGAGGGAGTCCGCACCCGAGGGTTCGATCACACCCGGCACACCCGGCGAGAGCAAGGAGTCGACACAGCACTAATGGCGAAACAGGACTATTACCATGTCCTCGGCCTGGCGCGCGGCGCCACGGCCGAGGAGATCAAGAAGGCGTACCGAAAGCTCGCGCTGCAGCACCACCCGGACAGAAACCCGGGGAACAAAGAGGCCGAGGAGAAATTCAAGGAGGCGGCGGAAGCGTATGAGGTCCTCGGGGATCAGACAAAGCGCAAGCGCTACGACCAGTACGGTCACGAAGGGATCAAGGGGACCGACTTCCATCCCTTTACGGACGCCAACGACATTTTCAGCACGTTCAGCGACATCTTCGGGGGGGGAGCCGGCGGCTCCATATTCGACGACATGTTCGGAACGCAGGGACGCGGCCGCACCCGCGGGAACGCCGGTTCCGTCGGGTCGGACCTCAAGATCCGGTTGAAGCTCCCGCTCGAGGAGATAGCCTCCGGCATCGAGAAAAAGCTGAAGATCAAGAAGTGGAAACGATGCGACACCTGCGGCGCCACGGGTGCCAGGTCGACGGGGAGCATGGCGACCTGCCCGGTGTGCAACGGGTCGGGGGAGATCCGCCAGGTGTCACGCTCGGTGTTCGGGCAGTTCGTCAACATCGCCACATGCCAGAATTGCGGCGGGGAAGGGAAGGTCATCAAAGAACCCTGCCAGACGTGTCACGGCGACGGCAGGGTCCAGGGAGA
>DASVIU010000133.1:0-2372 GCA_036386275.1 Bacteroidota bacterium
CACCTCCTTCACCATCATGGCGCGCGTGTAGGCGACGAAGAAGTGCTGCCGTTCGACGTTCCGCTGCGATACGCTCCCGGGTTTGGTCAGCGTGTAGGCGACATCGCACCCTCCTTCAACGGCACGTGAGAGGAGCGTGAGTATTATCGCTTTCTGCACGCCCCGCCGCCGGAACGACGGGAGCGTGCTCGCGCCGTACAGGGCGGCGACACCTTCGTGCATCGCGAGCGCCCCTCCCCCCACCGGACGTCCCTCGAGCCACGCAATCAGGCAGATCGAATCAGGGCGATGAAACAGGCTCTTCAGGACAAGCAAATTCTCCTCGGAAACGATGAAGTTTTCGGCGAAACCCTGGGCGACGGTGCGCGCCCAGAGGTCGTCCTCCGAAGGTGTGCATTGCTGAACTCTGAGCGCCGCATCCGCCGCCGGTCGCGTTCCCCCCTCCCGCAGAGGCCTCACGAGCATGTTGCTGAACTCCCTCAGCCGGTACCCGCGCTGGCTGAGCTGCTCGATGATCGACGGATCGGCGAGCGGGCAGAGGTCGATCAGTGTCGGTGAACCTCTGACCTCGAAGAACGCTTCGAGCTGCTCCATGTCCTGCTCCGTGACTGCTCCCTTCATCCCCACCCCGATCGCCTGTGTCAGCGGCGAGCCGATTCCGGTGAAAACAGCATACCCGCCGCCGACCGGTTCGGCAAGAGAGCCGGCCGCCGGGTGGAGCTGCGCATGGATCTGGGCCGAGAGGAGACTCACCCATGCATCTGTCGATTCGAGCCGCCGCGCCAGAAGAAGGTCGGCGATCAGCGGAGACTTCGGCGAGTCCGGCATTACGGGGCCGTGTTCGGTGGTTGGGCGAATCTGACGGCGTAGCCCCTGGAGGCGAGGTCAATCCGGTGAGCATCGATGAACTCGAGGATTGTCTCGACCGGCACGGCCTGGACGATACCGTATTCGATCTCGGTGCGCTTCAGGACGTACAGATCTCCGGTGTAGGGGACCAGCGGGTCGTAGTCGGGCATCCCGTCCTCCATCGGGGGAGCCAGGACGTAACTGGAGCGCCCCGATACGAGCTTGACGATCCCGACAAGCTCGAAGTTGGGGATTCCATCTCTGATCGCCAGCGCGATCCCGCCGCTAAACCCGGGGGTGAAGACCGCGTCGAGAAGAAACGCGCCCCGTTTGTCCTTATTCGGGCTGCTGACGATCGCCTTCGTGACCATTTTGTGCCCCGTCGGATACCCGAACAGGTACACGAACGTCCCCCATTCCAGATCTCTGGCCCGTCCCGCGGGATACATGAAAACGCGGGGCCGGGGGAACGGATCGGACTCAAACGTCTTCCCGAGCAACGCCACATCCTGCTCCCTGTCCATCGCGAGGATCTCCATCTCTCCCCCCTCCGGGAACACCGCGACGTAATTGGTCTGTTTTTCCTTGAAACTAATCGTATGGATGTAGCCGGTGGAGTGGTGGTCGGAGCCGATATGGAACGAGGTGATCGTGTCGGGGAATCCGACAACGTGCGCACAGGTGAGAAGGACGACACGGCTGTTGTCGCAGGTGATGATTGTCGCCGTGCCTGAGGCCTGGCTGGACGACATCACGGAATGCGCCTGCGAGTTTCTGAGAAGCTCATTCGTCACCGCTTCCGGACGGACCCGTTCCCCGGGGGCAAACGTGTACGTGCGGTAATACGCGATCGAGTTGATCATCTTGACCGATTCGCCGATCTCCTCGAGCTGCGTCGAGCATCCCCGGTACGGGAACTCCGAATCGTATTTCCCGTCCACGAGGGTCGGATAGACCTCCCGGTAGACGGAGGTGCCGCAGGAGAGAAACAGGAGCGCCGCGGGAAAAAGTGTGAGGAGGACCAGGTGTGAGGTTTTCATTGGATCTTCTCCGGATACGGCCGCACTAGCGGCCCGACAGCAGTTCCTCCTCGGTGTATCCCGCCATTTCTTTCAGAGACCTGATCTCGCTGCGCGTGAGACTGCGCGTTCCACCCCGGGTCAGCCCCACTTTCGTGACAGGACCGTACGCGACCCTGTCCAGCTTCAGGACCTCGTATCCGAGCGTCTCGAACATGCGCCTGACCTGCCGGTTCCGCCCCTCGTGGATCGTGATCCCGATCTCTTTCCCCCGCCCCTGGGGGATGAGCTCCACCTCGGCAGGCGCCGTCCGTCCGTCCGGGAGCGCGATGCCCCCCCGGAGGAGGAGCAGGTCCGCACGGGCGAGCGCCTTACTGCACGAGACCCTGTACGATTTCGGGACATTGAATTTCGGATGCATGAGCCGGTGGGCGAAATTGCCGTCGTTCGTCAGGAGGAGGACGCCGGTCGTGTTCCGGTCGAGCCTTCCCACCGGATAGACGC
>DASVIU010000134.1:0-4640 GCA_036386275.1 Bacteroidota bacterium
GATCTGACCGAACATGACTTGGTTCCGGAACGTGAGGGGGAATCTCTCCGCATAATACGCGGGGAATTCGAGCTCGCTGAAGCCTATTTCGCCGGCGCTCGATGTGATGCCGTGGAGCAACTGCCCGTTGATCATGATCCCTGCCCCGACACCTTCCCCCACCCAGATGTGGACATAGTGTTTCGTTCCCCTGGCCGCACCGAGCAGGTATTCTCCGAGCGCCATCGTCTTGACGTCGTTTTCCACGTAGACAGGGACTTTGAACCGTTTCTCCAGCAGTGCGCTCAGGGACTCCCCCTGCCAGGCTTTTTTATTGTACGAGAGGACGAGGACGTTCCTGGGGTAATCGATCACACCCTGAACGCCGATGCCGATCCCGACAAGCTGCGACTGGGAGCAGTTTGCGCTTGTCAGGAGGGTCTGGATTGTCGAGGCGGTCTCTGAAAGGACTTCCTGCGCCGAGGCATCGACGGAGTACTGAAACGTCTTCTGCTGGAGGATGTGCGCGTTCAGATCCGTGAGTGCCACCACCGCGTGGGTCATGCCGATATCCACCCCCGCGACAAGTCCGGCCAGCGGCCTGAATCTGAGTGATATCCGCCGGCGTCCCACTTTCCTGCGCGACTCCACGGCGCCGGTTTCTTCCAGGAAACCCGCGCGGATCAGCTTTCCTACGAGATCGGTGATCGTGGTCTTGTGGAGGTTGGTCAGTTTTGCGATTTCAATCCGGGAGATCTCCCCCGCATCGCGGACAACCCGCAATATTCTTACCTCGTTCGGTTCCCGTATGAGCGCCGCGCGTTGATGGATGACATTCCACAAGGTGACAATCCTGCCTGAATGTGACAGAGGCTGTGATGAACGAATCATCGTAATCTACGGCATGCGGGGCCGAAGGTCAAGACATCGCCCCGGTTGCGCTTTACGTGCATATTTGACACATTGGCTCCCGCATGAAAGAGGAGAATTGACCCGATGGTGCACGCGTTGTGCATCCTTGTCGCCGCCCTCCCGCTGAATTTCCCGCTCCAGGGTGACACGGCCTCCAGGGATCCCTTCGCGATGGCGAAGTGGGAAATGTTCAAGAGGGGGACGAGCGACGGACACCTGGCGTACATACGCGGGAACACGGCACTCCGTAGCCTGAAAGAAAGGGAAAGGTTCCCCTACCGTGTTGGCTTTGCCGTGGCGTTCCGGAAACCGAACCGCTACGGCCTGCCGACCGATGATGAGGCCCGTGAGCTGACGTCTCTTGAAAACGAGATCGACCGCGCCATGCAGGGGAAAAAACTCGGGTTTCTCTCTCTTGTGATCACGACAGGGGGGATGCGGGAATATGTCTTCTATTCGAATCAGCCGGACGCCGTCCGGAGGAAGATAAAAAAGATGGGGGGGCGGATGCACGGGCGCGATGTCCGCTCCTACGTCACGGCGGACCCCGGCTGGGAGGTCTATTTCCGCTTCACGCAGTAGCTCCCCCGGCCTCCCGCAGCCGGCATCGGCTGTCGAACGCCGCCTTGATTCTCTCTCTGATTTTCTCCTTATTTTTCCACCCTGCCGCTAGAGGGCAGGCTCTCTCGAAATTCCCCACTTGACGAGCAAGAGGCAATGCCTTCCCCCCTTCGGGTGGCCGTCATCGGATGCGGCAGCATGGGAGAAATCCATGCAGCGTGCCTTTCCCGGATTGACGGCGTCCGCCTGCATGCGTTTTGCGATGTCGATGAGCAGCGTGCCGCCGCGTTGTGCGGGAGGTTCGCGGGGTCCTATGCAACCGCGGATCATGAGCGCGTCCTGAGAGACGGTGAGGTGGACGCGGTGTACGTCTGCACGCACCATGACACGCACAGTCTGCTTGCCATCCGGGCTGCGGAGGAACACAAGCATGTGATGATGGAGAAGCCGCTCGCCCTGACCCTCCGGGAATGCTACGACGTCGGGAACGCAGTCGAGAAGCACGGGATAAGGTTTATGACCGGCTTCAAGATGCGCTACTACCCTTCAGTCGGCCGGGCGAAACAGTTCATTCCTTCCCCGCTTGTCACGATCGCACAGATGATGGATACCCGCTGGCCCGATGGGTTCTGGGCGAACGATCCGCGGAAGGGAGGAGGGAACATTCTCTCACAGGGCTGCCATACGATGGACCTGGTCTGTCATCTCAACGGGTCCAGGCCTGTGAGGATATACGCTGAAGGGGGGAACTTCAGCCACCCCTCGATCAGCATCGTTGACAACATCGTCGCAACCATCCGGTTCGAAAACGGGAGCGTGGCAAGCGTTGCTATAGGGGATTCGGGGCAGACCCCCTTTGTGTCGAAGTTCTCTTATCAGCTCACCGACGGGAAAAAAACCGCGCACCTTCGGGACAGGCTCAAGACCGTTACGCTCTTCGACGGCGAGAGCACGACGGAAGCGGTCGACCCCGAGGAGTACGGATTCATCGAAGAGAACATCGGTTTCATCCGCGCCCTGCGGAACGGGACTCCCCCCCCGATAACACATCTCGATGGGCTCCGGGCGACACTCCTCGTGCTCTCCGCGTTCGAGTCGCTCAAAACCGGACTCCCGCAGACATTGTCCCTCTGAACCGCAAACCATGACAGACCCCCGTCCCGAAGAGTCCGACGTTCCCCCCGGCCAATGGCACATGTATCGCCGCGATCACCGTCTCAGCGGCCGGTCCCCCCTTCCCGGGAATATTTCCCGGCCGGCGATCAGGTGGTCATTCCCTCTCGGCGGCTCTGAAAACGAATGCTTTCCGATTCCCGGGCCGGCGGGACGGATGGATCTCCTTTTCGCCTACGGGGGATGCGTGGTGCGGACGGACGGGGCCGGTGCGATCCTCTGGAAAAGCGCCGCATGCGGCATCAACGCCGTCGGAGCGGTCGAGGATCTCGACGGGGACGGGCGCCTGGAGATCGTCTGCAGTTCCGGATACGAGGTAATGGTCCTTGCGGCCGAATCGGGCGCGGTCCTGATGAGGCACTATGTCGGGTTCCCTCTCTCCTCCGGCACGCAGGCCAGCACGCTTCTCTGTCACCGGTTCGACAGATCGTCCCGGGGGATGCACCTTGTTGCGCCCCTGATGAGCGCAAAGGAAGTCCTGGTATTTGATTTCCGCGGCGGCAGGAGGGAGGGGGTACTGGCGCATACGCTCTGGATGGATGACGCGTTTCACCCGACGGTTGCGGCGGCGGATATGGACGGCGACGGAGTCGATGAGCTCGTTGTCTCGAAACTCTGCGGGCTGTACATGTTCGATGTGTTGACCGGGGCCATGAAGCATTCGTTCAGGTGGACTTCCAACGGCGAGCGGCATCGCAACTACGGGCTCCTCCAGCTCGGGGACATCGACGGCGACGGAGCGAGGGAGGTGGTGATCGTCGCGGAGCGTGTGGCGCGGCATATCGCGGTCGTTGGCAACGACGGGGCGGGAAACCTCTCCCTCCTCTGGGACCGGTTCATCGAGTTCATCTATCCCGAAGATACGACCGAGCTCCGCCACACGGGGAATTCGGTCAGTGACGTCGACGGAGATGGAAAGCCGGAGCTCGTCGTGAGCGTCTACAACGGGAGGAACGACGGGCGCTGGTGGCTCGAGGTTCTCGATCCCTGCACGGGTGCACTAAAATTTGATATGCCCGACAGGTACCTGTGGGGTGTGCAGGACGTGAACGCCGACGGCGTGCCGGAACTCCTGATCGGGGTCGAGCGAAAGCGTAACCCTGTCCCTTTTTCCACCGTGGAAGTTGTCTCACTCAAAGCCCTGCATGCCGGGGTCCTGTGGAAGTGCGACAACGCGAGATTTGCCGGGAAGGGGCTGCGCCCGGAGGGATGGAGATCGAATTTCCGGCCGGTTCAGTTCGGGCACGATGAAACATGGAGCGTGGAGTCGGAAGGGGGGCGGACGGTCTTCCTTTTTACCGCCGGGGACGGCGGTGCACGGTCATTCGCGGAAGTCTCCTTTTTACGCGGCACCGTTTCGATGCGCGCTGTGCCTCTCGGAAAGGGGGGGGAGTACGTGATGCCGGCGCTCGCCGACGTTGATGGCGATGGGGTGCCCGAAGCGATACTCTCCCGGAACAACGGGGATGTACTCCCGGTCCGGGCGGGGAGGGGGATACCGGCGGGATGGAGCGTCGGCATCCGGCTCCAGCTCGAGGGGTTCTCCGCTGCCCGCCCGGGGTCGCTTCCCGTTGTGTACCGGCCGGGGGAGGGGCGGGCTCCGCTGATCACAGTTCCGGACAACACCAACACGCTCCACCAGTTGCAGGTCGATCCCTCGGGGCGAAAGGTGGCCGAACTCTGGCGGAGACGGGGGAGAGGCTGGATGGGGTACGACAACTGCTTTCACTCGGCGTATGTACGGGACGTCGATGGAGACGGTGAATATGAGCTCATGGCGGTGAACATGGAGAGGAGCGACTGTTCGGAGCTCCTCGCGTTTTCACCCGGGGGCGCGGTGAAGCGATCGTGGGTCTTCCCTGATACTCCTCCTCCCGCATCCCCCAGAATAGGCCTGTACGAATGGGTGGTCGTTGACGGCAGTACCGGGAAGACAATAACCGCCTCATCCTATGCATCGCACTCGATGAATTCCGAGCGGACCGTCACAATTGATCTCGGGGGGAAAGAGCTGT
>DASVIU010000135.1:0-7079 GCA_036386275.1 Bacteroidota bacterium
TGGCTCACAGATGAGGTAAATCAGGGTTCGCTGAGACCGCCGTCCGCCCCGTAAAACAAAGCCTTGGAGGTCAATAACTTCCGGGGCTCTTGCTGTTTGAGTATTCGCCAAGGATCTCCTTAATCTGTCGAACGCGATGAATGATCCGGCTGTTCGACGACATAACCCCCTGCACACTTACGGCTTGAGAAAGACTAAATGGTATGAGTATCTTACGGCCCAGACCTGTTGACAAACCTAAACGCAAGGAAGCCCATAGAGGAGGATTCATGAGCACGAATTCAACTGTCCCTGACGATACCACCAAAGGCGCCAAGCCTGAGTTGTTCCGCGGTCGCGCCCTCTCGGCCTCGCTGACCGTAAAGGATCTCCAGAAGAGCCTGGCGTGGTACCACGATGTGGTGGGATTCACCATCGACCGCAAGATTGAGCGTGAAGGAAAACTGAGAGCGGTGGTGCTGAAGGCCGGAGACGTGCAGCTCTCAATCAATCAGGATGACGGAGCCAAGGGATGGGACCGGATTAAGGGGGAGGGGTTCTCGCTGCGGATTACGACGGAGCAGAGCGTCGACGAGATCGCGAACCGGATCAAGAAGCTCGGTGGCACTCTGGACTCGGAGCCCGCTGACATGCCATGGGGAGCGCGCATATTCAGATTGCGTGACCCGGATGGGTTCAAGCTGACGATCTCGTCGGTCCAAACCGCCTGATCAGGTGGTACAAGCTCGAGATGAGGACAATTGTCCGAAATTGCACGGGACACGCGGGCATCCGAACACTCATGGGTGCCCGCTCTGTCCTTCTACAGCGATTGTGATTACACCAGCATTACTCCGCCCCCACACGCGGAATGGTTGCCAGAAGAAGATCACATGAGGCGGAAACACGGTCGAACCTGTCCCAGTTTCCCTTCACTTCAGATCGCGCTCTGAGGAGAACTCTCCTCGCTTCGAAGTAGGCTTTGCGGCCGATCAGCACCCTTCCCTCTTCCACAGCGATAAGTTGGCGGGCGTTCAGTCTCTCGATCTCCTTCTCGGGACCCCCCGAGAGTTCTGCTGTTGCGATGGCCAGGGTCTGATCCGCGCCTCTCAAATCTCCACGAAGCGTCTGGATCCTTGCCTTGCAGCAGAGGAGTCGGCCCAGGAGGATTCGATCATACGGCGCAAGGGTGCCACCGGGAGCAACACATTCCTTGATCAGCGCCTCTGCCTCGTCAAGTCCTCCGCGGTTGATCAGGCATCGTGCCAGAGACTCCAGAGATTCGAGCACATTCGACTCCGACCTGTCGGCAAACGTCATTATATCGTTGAAAGCCCGGCGGTAATGCTGCTCGGCGCGGACGGAGTCGCCGGACTGTTCCGCGATATGACCGAGGATAGCGTAACAGGAAGCGGTCGCAGTATGGGCCTCCCCGTACCTCACGAGAAACAAAGGGAGCGCGTGCACGATGGAGCTCTCCGCCTCGGCCAGTCTCCCCTCCCGAACCAGCACTCCCGCGTAGTCCTGATACGCATACGGCAGGTAAATGTCGCCGCGCTCTGACGGCCTGCCGAGGTTGGCGATCACCCTCTTGTAGTAGGTCTCAGCGCTGTCCGCGGCAGAGGTGTCAGAGGAAGCGAGATGCGAGTACGCGCCGGCGAGATAGTACTCGCTTTCCATCAGGGCGTGGTTGTCGGCCGCAAATGACTGCCGCCTCAGCTGCAGCGAGGCAATAAAATGATGTACCGCCTTGTCCGCCCGTCCAAGGGCGAGGTATGTGTTCCCGATGGTGCGGTGAAGCTCGGCTTTCACCGCGGGCTCCTCCTGCAGGTTGCTCTCGAGCCGGTCTGACGCGGCGTTGAGGATGTCGACGGCGGTGGCTTCCGGTCCCGTGCCATGGTTGTACCAGTTGACGTCGCTTTCTGCGATCATCTGCTGGAGGAACTCATTGATGCGCTTCGCCTTCTTCTCCTCGAGGCGCGCGAAGTCCCGCTCGTCCTGGGCCCGCTTCGCCTGCCAGACGACTCCTCCGATTCCCCCGATCAGCGCCAGGGTCACAATGACAAACGCGATGCTCGCCGTGCGATTGCGGCGGATGAATTTGCCTGCCCGGTAGCGCACCTCGCCCCTGCGTGCCGCCACGGGGCGGTGTGCCAGATACCGTCCGATATCGTCGGAAAAATCCTGAGCCGACTGGTACCGCCGTTCCGGCTCTTTCCGCAGAGCCATGAGGACGATCGCGTCGATGTCGCCGTTCAGTGTCTTGCGGATCTTGACGGCCGAGGCCCCCGCGACGGTGATGCCGACGGCCTTCCCGCTCGGCCTCGTCGGCTCGGTGTCCAGGATTGTCCGGGACATGTCGAACGGAAGCGCGCTATGGAACTCATACGGCTTCTGTCCCGTGAGTAATTTGTAGAGGAGCATCCCCAGCGCATAGACATCGCTTACCGTCGTCGCCGGTTCTCCTCGAAGCTGTTCGGGACTGGCATAGTCGGGCGTCATGAATCCGAGCCCTGTGCGTGTGCGTTCGTCGGGTGTTCCCTCCTCGCTGAGGAGCTTCGCGATCCCGAAGTCAAGGAGTTTTGGCGTTCGGTCGGCGGCGACGAGGATATTCCCGGGCTTGATATCGCGGTGGACCACAAGGTGCTGGTGCGCAAACCGGACCGCGGCGCACACGACCTGAAAGAGACGGAGCCGTTCGGTGATGGAGAGTTGATGCTCGTCGCAGAATTCATCGATGCGCTTCCCGTCGACAAATTCCATGATGAGGTAGGGCATGGCGTCGTCGTCGGTGCCCGCGTCGATAAGCTGTGCGATGTTGGGGTGCTGCAGCGATGCCAGGACCGATCGCTCCGCCTCGAAACGCCGGATCATCTCCCCCCGCGAAAGGGTGGAACGCACGAATTTGACCGCAACCCGCCGTTGGAACTTCCCGTCATCGCGCACCGCCTCGTACACTTCCCCCATTCCCCCGGAATCGATCTGTCGGACGATGCGATAGCTCCCGAGCGGTGCCCCTATCCGCCTGTCCGGCAACGCGCCGTGCGTCGCGGTTGAAATGAGTCCTTGAGGGAGGGGCTGAAAAATGCCGTCGGCTTTTTCGAGGGCGGCAAGAAGCGATGCGACCTCACTGCGGAGTACGCCGTCGCCGCCGCACGCCTTCTCCAGATAGGCCGTGCGATCGATGGCGGGAAGCCGGTGTGCTTCCCCGAACACGTCACGCACTCTGCGCCACAATTCCTGGTTCATTGGCCGGACGGATGGATGAAGGGAGTTGGCCGGGAGGGTTAACTGCTCATGGTTCGGAACAGCCACGCCTTCGCGAGGTTCCAGTCATTCTCTACGGTGCGCGTGGACACGGAGAGGACTTCCGCCGTCTCCCCGACCGTGAGACCGCTGAAGTAGCGCAGTTCGACGACTTTGCAGAGACGTGCATCGACCTGCTCGAGCCGCCGGAGGGCGTCGTCCAGCATCAGCAGCCGGCTGAAGTCCTCGTCCAGGACAAGCACGCTCTCGCTCAACGATACCCGGGTCATGCCTCCCCCGCGTTTCCCCGCATCCCGCCTCCGGGCGTAATCCACCAGAATCTGACGCATGGATCGGGCTGCGATCCCGAAGAAGTGGGCCCGATTCTGCCAGGAGACGTCCGCTTCAGCAAGCCTGAGGTAAGCCTCGTGGACGAGATCCGAGGTCTGAATGGTGTGTCCCGAGCGCTCCTGGGAAAGATACGACGAGGCAATCTTCCTGAGCTCGTCGTAAACGAGAGGAAGGAGCTTGTTCAGGGCGGACTGGTCTCCTGCCCGAACATCGACGAGAAGTTGTGTTACTTCACCGGGCGTAGAGCCCTCAAGGAAGAGGCTGAATATGTTCTATTCTAACAAAAAAGGGGCAGAAAACCAAAAAACGACCGTCGGAGCGGATTGTGCTCTGCGGGTTTTGCGCCAATTTTACGCATGCAACAATGGAGGGCCCACGTACCGAGCTCTCCCTGACCGGCCCTCTCCTTTTACCGGTACCACTTCAGGCGAGGAGGACAACGTATGAAACGAATGCTTCGACTTCTCATCGTGACGGCCGTACTAACGCCTGGCCACGTACACCCGCTGATTGCCCAGTGGGTGAAAACCAGCGGAGCAGGAAGTGCCAATGTCACGAACCTTGCCGTAAGCAGCTCGAACCTTTTTGCGGGTTTTAATACGGCGTATAACAGCGGCGGCGTCATTCTCTCAACCGACGACGGCACGACCTGGTCTGGCGCCAGTTCGGGCTTACCATCCGTGTCGGTCACCGCGCTTGCTGCATTCGGCACGAATCTCTTTGCAGGCGGTGACAGCAGTGGTGTGTTGCGCCGTCCGCTCTCGGAAATGATCACCTCGGTGGAACAGTCGCCAGCCGGGCTCCCGGCAGAATTCAGTCTTAGCCAGAACTACCCGAACCCATTCAACCCAACCACAACGATCTGGTACACCATACCTCAGCGATCGCAGGTCACGTTGACCGTATTCAACAGTCTCGGCCAGCCCGTCTCCACCCTCGTGAGCGGGACCGAAGAAGGGGGCTACCACGAGGTGAGGTTCAATGGAACTAATCTCGCAAGCGGCGTCTACTTCTATCGAATACAGGCCGAGGGCTTTGTGCAGACGCGCAAGCTCGTCTTGTTGAGATGAGCAGGAGGTGTACGGTTTTACCCCAAACACGGCGTCAACCCAACCTACGTCAAAAACAAAAGGAGCATTACAATGAAGAAGATCGCTTGTTGTGCCACTGTGATCGCAATCGTTGTGCTCATGTCGATGAGCGCGAACGCACAGGAAAAAATGTCCGTTGGCGCCGGCGTCGATATCATGATACCGGTGGGCTCGTTCGGGGATTCGTGGGGCACGGGATTTGGAGGCACTGCGGAATTTGACTATGCCGTCAGGCCGAACTTCTCTTTCACCGGGAAAATCGGATACCTGACATGGAGCGCGAAGAATCTTCCGACCGGCTGGACAGCGTCGTACAGCGGGGTTCCGCTGCTTGTTGGTGTCAAGTGGTATCCCCGTTTCATCCCCCAGGAAGGGGTTCGCTTTTACGGACACCTCGAACTCGGCATAATGGCCGGTTCAGTGTCGGCGAGCGGTCCTGCCGGACGCTACGTGTATGTCGGAAAGGGGTCACAAACGGATTTCACAATTGTTCCGTCCGTTGGTATTGAGATTCCGGCAGGTCCAAACGGAGCCGTTGACATCTCCGCCCGATACTTCGACATCTCCAGGAAGGGGAGTATCGGTTTCCGGGCAGGTTACAAGCTGGCGATCTAACAAAGCAGGCGACCTTTGCAGAGAAGCGGCAGGCACTCCTGGCGGGCGTACAGCACTCAGGTGTTTCTGCAATGCATTTTCATGTGGATTGTGAGCAATAGGAGGGTTTGCTCTCACCGCCGTCCGCCCCGCTAACTCACTTAGCAAGGAACATGTGGTTACGGAAGAGCCCGACTTGTCGGGCTCTTTCCACTTTACCAGACCGTCCCGGTCGTCAGACTCTAAGTTTGACTATCAACTTCCTCTGCGGTATTATTCTGCCGGTCGATCGGAGTGAAGCTCGATGCGGCAATTTCACACTTCCCGATGACCACATGACCAGCGGTTGCTAACCAGGGAGGCCTCTCGTTGAATGAAACACAAATCTGACATCCTCGTAGCCGCTTCGTTTGCGGCTCTGCAATTGACTCTTGCCCAACCGACATCAGCCAACCCTATGCAAACAGTGCCGAATCAACCGTCAGCCATCGGGGATAGCGCCGCAAAGCTCACTGCGGCCGACTCCGTCCGGGTCCAGGCCGAATCCTGGCTGTCCATGGCCCCGGCGATCCCGGAATTCGCCGCCCCGGTGAAGCGGGAAATCTGGGAGCAACGCCGTGCCGGCATACGCCGGGAGCTATGGCAGCTTCTGGGCTCGCTCCCTCCCCGGCCAAAAAGGCCAAACGTCCGGACGATCTCCCGTGAGGAGCTCGACGGCTACGCGCTGGAGAAATTCGAATTTGACAACGGGGCCGGTGCAATTGTGCCGGGCTATCTCCTGGTACCGTTGATCCACCGTGAAAAGCTTCCGGGTATCCTTTACTGCCACTGGCATGGCGGCCAGTACGAGGTCGGGAAAGAGGAGCTGTTCCGCACCAACGCGGTACCCGCGCCCCCCGGACCGACCCTTGCCAGGCGCGGCTACGTGGTCCTGGCCATCGATAGCTACTGCTTTGGAGAGCGGAATGGTAAGGGGCCGGGTGGCCCGGACGAGACGGGTCAGGCGGGCGAGCTAACGGCCAGCAAGTTCAACCTCTGGCTCGGGCGCACACTCTGGGGAATGATCGTCCGTGACGACCTGATGGCTCTGGACTATCTCGTCTCCAGGCCCGAAGTGGATCCGCAACGCATAGGCGTAACGGGTATCCGCATGGGCGCGACGCGCACATGGTGGATCATGGCTCTGGACGAACGGCCCAGCACCGGCGTGGCTGTTGCCTGCCTCACCCGTTACCGGAACCTGATTGAACATGGAGGTCTCAAATACCACGGCATATACTACTACGTCCCCGGTTTGTTAAATCATTTTGACACGGAGGCCGTGGTCGCGCTGGTCGCGCCGCGCCCGTTGCTCTTCATGACCGGCGACCAGGACGGTGGATCGCCTGTGGACGGAATCCGGAGCATCGAAACCAGTGTCCGGCCGGTGTATGGCCTGTACGGAAAAGAAACTGACTTCGCAAGCGTGATCTACCCGGGCATCGGACACATCTACCTCCCGGAGATGTGGGAGAAAACGCTGCAGTGGATGGACCGGCGGCTGAAATGATCCGGCTGCACTTCGCGGCAGTCGGGTCTGGATTACTGGAATGATCGCAACGGAAGATACCTGGAGCCCCCCGGTTCTCACTTCTTCTTGAAATAGAAGTCCAGGAATTCGAGGCCAACAACCTTACCGGATTCATCCGTATCAAATCGAAACATAGGATGTTTTCCCGGATCAGCCGCGAAACAGAAGTGATGCGCATCTACAGCCTGGATGATTTCGTGAAATTGAGGCTTCTCCGTCAAGGAGAAATGCACCGTATCATTTCTGAC
>DASVIU010000136.1:0-3468 GCA_036386275.1 Bacteroidota bacterium
GGGGAAATCCTCCCTGGCCTTTGAGGGAAAAGCGTTCATCGATTCCTATCCCAAGGTTCCGTTTGTGGACCTTCACGCCATCTACGAAAGCCTGATCGACAGCGGGATGTTCTCCCGCAGATTTCTCGGCAGGCAGAAAGAGAGCGGCCAGTGGGATTTCTCCAGGTACAATTTCGATTATCCGGACAAGCGGGGCCTCATCGAGGTGGGGACGCACGACTCCGTCGTCGTCAAGCGTGACACGCTTGCGCTCGAGACTGCGTATCAGGACGGCCTCTCCCTCTTCTTCTACGCGCGGGCGAAGCTCTTCTCCGGACTGAAGGCCAATGTCCCCACGGTGATAAAGGAACAGAAAGTCAATACGTCCATCGACTTCAAGGTCGAGCGCACGTCGGTCGACCTCGATGCGGTCGACTACCCGGTGGACGTCGTGCGGTTTGACGGGAACATGGAATTTGTGGGGATCTTCGGTCTCACCGGCGGGTTCGAGGGATGGTTCTCCAACGACGAGGCCCGGGTCCCGATCCAGGCGAAAATGAAAGTCCTGATCGGGAGCGTCACGGTGGAACTGATGAAATGGACCCGCCCGGGCTGGAATCCCCCGCGGGCGAACCGGTAGCGCGTGGGACTGATCGTCCATCACGGGGTGGCCCCGTTTGTGCATCCGACCGCCTTTGTTGCGGCGGGGTCGTGGCTGATCGGGGACGTCCGCGTGGAGGAGGAGGCGAGCATCTGGTACAATGCCGTCCTTCGGGGTGACATCAATGCCATCCGCGTGGGACGCCGCTCCAACATACAGGACGGCTGTGTCCTTCACGTCACGGCGAAGCTCTCCGTGGAGATCGCGGAGGAGGTGACGGTGGGGCACATGGCTATGATCCACGGGTGCCGGATCGGCAGGTGCTCGCTGATCGGGATGAACGCTGTGGTGCTCGACAACGCGGAGGTGGGGGAGTGCGCACTGATCGCCGCCGGTGCGGTGGTGAGGGAGAATTTCGTGGTGCCGGCAGGGACGCTCGCGGCGGGTGTCCCGGCGAGGGTCGTGCGTGAGCTGACAGGGGAGGAGAGGCGGGCGATTGCGCAATCGGCCGCCAACTACGTCGCGTACGCTGCAAGCTCGATTACTCACGTCGGAGGTGGAGCAGGCGCATGAAAGTCAAATTCTGGGGGACCCGTGGTTCCCTCCCCACGCCCGGGAAAGACACCGTCCGGTACGGCGGGAACACCCCGTGCGTCGAGGTACGGCTGCACAAGGACAACCTCGTGGTGTTTGACGCGGGGACCGGCATCCGGGGGCTCGGCGATGCGCTTATGGCAACGGGGGAATCGATCAAGGCGTTCCTCGCCATAAGCCATCCGCACTGGGATCACATCCACGGCTTCCCCTATTTCAAGCCCCTCTACATATCGGGGAACGAATTCACGATCATCGGAGCGCAGTCCCGGAACCTCAAGCTCCGGCAGATGATCTCCGATCAGATGAACAAAGTCTACTTCCCCATCCAGCTCAACGAGTTGAAGGCGAAGATCAGGTTCCACCCTGTGAAGGAAGAGACGATCCCGATTTTCGAGGCGACGCTCTCTTCCATCTATGTCAACCATCCCGCGTTCGCGCTCGGATACCGGCTGAACGTGGGAGGCAAATCGCTTGTCTACATCAGCGACAACGAGCCGTTCGACAGGGAGGTCGCCCGGTCGGTGAAGAACGTGGACAAGAATATCGTCGAGAAGTATCTTGCGGTGAAAGGAGATCCGAACCAGCGGATATTCGATTTTGCCCGGGGTGCCGACATCCTCATCCATGATACGACCTACACCCCCGAGGAGTATGTCAATCATGTCGGGTGGGGGCATTCGCACTACCTCTTCTCGTTGAAGATCGCCGACGAAGCGGGGGTGAAGCGCCTCGTCCTCTTCCATCACGAACAGTCGCATACGGATGACAAGGTGGATGAGATCCTGAGCAAGTGCCTGCGGGAGATCCGGACCAGGAACTACAGGTTCGAGTGCATCGCCGCCGCTGAAGGAATGGAGCTGGAGTGGTGAGCGCTTGACAATCGATCCCGCGCTGGCTATATTCTCTCCTGAGGTGTTCCGGTCACATTGGCATGAATGGATGGGCAACGAGATCATAGGTCCGGCGGCGCGTTGGGACGCCGGACGTTCCATGAATCAGCGAGCCCCGGTGGGTGGACTTCCGCGAGGAGCGGACAGCCAGCCGGGGCTTTCGTGTACCCCGCCCCGCATCCTGATCAATCGATATTCCTGAGGCGCCGGCATGGCAACAGTGTTTTCTCCGTCCGCAATCAAACGTCTGGAATCGCTCTTCGGCGTTGCTGCGAAGAGCATGGGGACGAACTACCGGTTTGAGATCGTCGCGCAGGAATCGGGCGGCACCGCCGTCCGCAAGCTTGCTCTTGAGATTTATCCCGACATCCGGATAGGTCGGAAGAAGGGGAACCTGGTCTCCGTGTACACCGAGGCCGCCCATTTGCAGATGCACTTCTGTTCCGGGTTCGTCATCAGCGAGGACCTCGGTGAGGCGACATTTGTCGGCGAGGACCGGGGAAAGCTCTCGGGATTGATCGTGGAACGGACGGCCGGATGCACGCTCTTTGCGAATGTGGACCGGGCGATCCTGTCGGGGGATTTTACGCAGCTCGCGCCGGAAGTCATGATGTCCGGCGTGGCGCTCTCCCTCACCGAACCGGTGCTGGAGGCGGAGAAAAAGACTCCCCGGCGGCGCGCTCATTCGCGCCGGACAAAAACCGGTGCCCGTCCGTGATCGATGTCGCGGTGTTTAATGCACACCCGGCCCACAGGATCCGGCGGGCGGGGGTGGTCGCCGCGGTCCGGCGCGTGGTGAAGGGTGAACGGCGGAGGAGTGCCGCGGTGAGCGTGGTGTTCGTCGGCAACCGCACCTCGGCCCGCATGAACAGGAGGTTTCTGGGACACGAAGGGGGGACGGACGTCATCAGTTTCCCCCTGGGGGAAGGGCGCATGATCGAGGGGGAAGTCTACGTCAACCTGGACAGGGCCCGCATCCAGGCACGGGAATACGGGGTCAGATTTGCCGATGAGGTGTGCCGTCTTGTCGTCCACGGGACGCTCCACCTGTTCGGCTACGATGACAGGACCGCGCCGCTCTACAGGCGCATGAAACGGCGGGAGGACCGGTACGTCGGGGTCCTCGCCCCCGGGAGGGGACACAGGAGGATATGAAGGAGAAGGTTGTTGAGCTTCTGATCTATATTATGTCGGAGATGCAGGATAACAAGCGGATCAGCGACATCGATCTGGGCGACCTGAAGACCCGGGGTTACACGCAGTCGGAAATAAGCGCCGCGTTCAGCTGGATCTACGAGAACAGCGAGCTGAACCAGCAGCGGCCGTCGATGAACGCCGGGGCGGCGGAAGGTTCGCGCCGCGTGTTGCACGACGCAGAGAAGGCAGTGCTGTCGACCGAGA
>DASVIU010000137.1:0-2575 GCA_036386275.1 Bacteroidota bacterium
CTGGAGCCTCTTTGCCGCGCTCAGAAACTCGCCGTGATTCCGTATTACCCGCTTGCATCCGGGTTTCTTACAGGGAAGTACCGTTCCGAAAATGATCTATCGAAAAGCGTGCGTGGGGCCGGTGTGCGGAAGTGTTTCAACCAGCGCGGGTTTCGCATCCTTGCAGCTCTTGACGCGGTCGCCTTGCGGCTGAGATCCAAGCCTGCCGCGGTCGCACTTGCCTGGCTCCTTGCCCGTCCGGGGATCACCGCTCCTATCGTCAGTGCCACAAGCCTTCGGCAATGGGAGGAACTTGCGGCGGCTCCCGGGATCAGGCTGGACAGCTCATCCATAGAGCTGCTCAACCGTGCCGGCGCCTGAGGCACACGGATGAAAACCGGGCAGTAGCAACGGATCTCCGGCCTCGCGGAAGACACCTCTCCCCGCGCTGAAGAAATCGAAAGAAAAGGGGGGGCACAGTCTTGAGAATTGCCTGAGGATCGGATATATTGAATTGTCGTACCCGTTCATACGCATAGGCCCTCCACTGTCAGGGGGGCCTTTTTTATTGTCCGCAAATCGAAGTGGAGAACTGCGGTCATGACAATTACTGAACTATCGATCAAGCGTCCCACGCTCGTCATTGTCGTTTTCACGGCGCTCGGAGTCCTGGGCATATTCAGCTACACGCAGCTGAAGTACGAGCTCCTCCCGAAGATCACCCCCCCGTACGTCACGATCACGACAATCTATCCCGGCGCATCGCCGGCTGAAGTCGAGACGAGCGTCACCAAGATCATAGAAGACGCGGTCTCCGGCATCGACAAGGTCGCCAACGTGTACGCCACGTCGTCGGAGGGGGTCTCGCTTGTATCGCTCGAGTTCACAATGAGCGCCGATGTGAACGTGTCCCTGCAGGACGCCCAGCGGAAGGTGAGCGAGGTGGGTTCGAAGCTTCCTTCGGGCGCCAAAAACCCCACGCTCTCGAAGTTCGCGCTCGACGAGCTTCCCGTCCTCCGCATCGGAGCGACGGCGAACATCCCCTCCCGGCGCTTCTTTAAGATGCTCGATGACCAGGTCAGGCCACGGCTGGCCAAGCTCGAAGGGGTCGGCCAGATCACGCTTGTGGGAGGAGACGAGCGGGAGATAAAGGTCAACATCGATCCGGAGAAGCTCAGGTCGTGCGGCCTGTCTCTCGTGCAGGTCGATCAGATGATCAGGACCTCGAACCTCGACTTCCCCACCGGGAAGGTCGAGCAGGCGGGTGCCCAGTACATTGTTCGCCTGGCCGGCAAATACCGGTCCCTGGATGAGCTCAGGCGCCTTGTGGTCGGCCAGACGCGTCAGGGGGGGAACATCAGGATCGAGGACATCGCGGAGGTCGAGGATGGGCGAAAAGACTACTCCGAGTTGAGCCGCATCAACGGGAAGAGCTCCGTCGGGATCATCGTGCAGAAACAGGGGGATGCGAATGCCGTTGAAGTGAGCAGCGTGGTCCGCGGCGAGATGCAGCGGCTCGAAAAGGAATATGCCGGCATCGGCCTGGCGTTCGAAGTGGCACAGGACGGCTCCACGTTTACCGTGGAAGCCGCGGACGCGGTGAAGCACGATCTGGTCCTTGCGATTATTTTTGTCGCGATCGTGATGCTGGCGTTTCTCCACAGCATCCGGAATTCCGTGATCGTGATGATCGCAATTCCTTCCTCGCTTGTCTCCACGTTCATCATGATTCTGGCGTTCGGGTTCTCGCTCAATCTGATGACGCTCCTGGGCCTCTCTCTTGTGATAGGGATCTTAGTCGATGACTCGATCGTCGTGCTGGAGAACATCCACCGCCATCTGGAGATGGGCGAAGATCAACGGACCGCCGCCCTGCGGGGCCGGAACGAGATCGGGTTTGCCGCCCTTTCGATCACGATGGTGGACGTGGTGGTGTTCGTTCCCCTCGCGCTGGTTTCCGGGTTGATCGGGAACATCATGAGGGAGTTCGCTCTTGTTGTCGTGTCCTCGACTCTGATGAGCCTCTTCGTCTCGTTTACGATCACGCCGTTGCTTGCCTCGCGGTTTTCGAAGATCGAGCGGCTGGCCGCCGGTTCGATGCTTGGGAAATTTTCTCTCTGGTTCGAAAAGCAATTCCACGGGCTCACCGCCGGCTATCTGAAAACGCTGGAGTGGAGCCTCCTGCATCGCGGCCGGACGTCCCTGATGGCGGCGGGACTGCTTCTCGCGTCCCTTCTTCTCCCGGTGTTCGGGTTCATCGGGACGGAGTTCATGCCTCAGTCGGATCGGGGGGAGTTTACAGTGACGATGGAGCTTCCATCCGGATCTTCGCTGGAGAACACGAACTATGTGACGCTGGATGCGGAGCGGATGGTCTTTTCGTTGCCGGAAGTGGACAGGGTGTTCACAAACGTCGGCGTCTCGACCGAGGGATTCGTGGGACAGTCGTCCAACTATCTGACCGAGCTCAACGTCACGCTTGTTCCCCGGGGAAACAGGAAGCGGCCGACCGACGAGATCAGCGAGATTATCAAGAAGAAGATACAGCAGATCCCCGGGGTCAGAGTCAGGACCAGTCCGATCGGGATATTCGGCA
>DASVIU010000138.1:0-12393 GCA_036386275.1 Bacteroidota bacterium
TACATCCCCTTGTTGAAAAGCATCTGCATGTACACGGCCAGATCGCCCGCCGTGGAGAACAGACCGGCGTTCCCCGACACGCCGCCGATAAACGCGGCATTCTCGTCGTGCACACTCCCTTGCACGACGGATTTCCGCCAGGCGGTATCGATCTCCGTCGGTGCGCAGCGGGCACGAAGGGATTCCGGGGGGGCAAACGTGGTGTTCGTCATCCGGAGGGGGAAAAAGAATTCCTTCTTCACGAATGCATCGAGCGGCATCCCGGAGACTTTTTCCACGATCTTTCCGAGCGTGATGAACCCGAGGTCGCTGTAGACGGTGGAATCGCCCGGCGCCGCAACAAGAGGGGTCGCGGCAATCGTGTCGATCACCGCCGCCGGGTCCCGGCATTCGAGCCAGAGCCGGCGGAACGGCGGGAAACCTCCCCTGTGAAGCAGCAAATGGCGAATGGTGATGGCGGCCTTTTCTCCCGAGTCAAAACGGGGAAGATACTTCGCGACAGGGTCGTCAAGCCCGATCTTCCCGCTGTCGACAAGCTTCATAACTGCTGAAGTCGTCGCGATAACTTTGGTGAGCGACGCGAGATCGTACATTGTCCCCTCGTCGACGGGAGGGGACGCCGGGTCGTATGTCAGCCTTCCGAAAGATTTGTCGTACACCAGCAGCCCGTCCTTGACTATTGCGAGCTGCGCCCCGGGGAACGCCGAGTCCGCTATGGCGCTCGCGACGACACCGTCCACACGCTGGAGGTCTTCGGGATCGAATCCCGCCACAGCCGGGTCGTCGCGTCTGAGCTGGGTCTGCGGCAGGTCCAGCCCGCTTCCAAACGGGTATTTTCCCGGGATGGAGACCGGGAGCCTGCCGTGCACGGGTATCTCCCCGAAGAGCGCTTCGGCCGCCGCTTCGCTCACCGGTTCATCGTCGCCGTAGAGGCACATGATCGATCCGGCATCCGGAACGTTTGCGGCGATATAGGGATTGCCGAATACGAGGACCGCGAGGGGGGTGGTCGTTTCCGCCACCCGTGCAGCGAATGTGCGCAGGTAGTCGGGGAGATCGATCCTTCCCGACGCTGTGCGTACTTTCACAAAGAGGCAGAGGATCGCCACGTCCGCCTTCCGGATGCGGGCGACGGCTTCGTTCACCTCGCGCACGTCGCTCCCGGGGGAAAGGCGGAGTATCTCGCTCCCGGCAGAACGCCGGCGAAGGAGCTGGGAAAAGTACGTCCCCACGGGTTCACTTGTGGCCGCGCTGCCGGGCCTGTCCACATCCGACCTGTCGTCCTCGGTGTCACCCGCCAGGAGAGCCACGATGTGCATCGGGCCATCAGGCGGGAGCGGAAGCAGGCCGTTCTTGTTCCGCAGGAGCGTCACGGCGTCGCGCGCGATCTCGCGGGCAAGATGCCGGTTCGGCCTCGTGCTGATGCGCGAGGCAATTGCGTCGATATCGACGGTCCGCCGCCGGTCGAGCCCCAGCTGGTGCTTCACGGCAAGTATGCGGCGGACTGATTCATTCACGCGTTCTTCGGTGATTTCCCCCCTCCGGACTGCAGCCACAACGGCGCTTACTGCCAGATCAGGGTCCGGGGGAACCAGGAGGAGGTCGGCCCCGGCACGCACGGCAAGAACTGCCACGGTGTCCGCCCTGAACCCGCGGGTAAGCGCACGCATCTCGAGCCCGTCGGTCACGATCAGCCCCCGGAACCCGAGCTCTTTTCTGAGGAGATTGCTGACCATCGGACCGGAGAGGGAGGCAGGGAGGCCGAGGGAATCGAGCGCGGGTACTGCAATGTGCCCGATCATGACGGACTGAACGCCCGCATCCACGGCTGCGCGGAATGCGGTGAGCTCAACGGTATCCAGACGCGCGCGCGAAAGTACGAGGACGGGGAGATCGATATGCGAATCGGTGCCCGTGTCGCCGTGCCCCGGGAAATGTTTTGCGGTGGCCAGGCAGCCGCCATCGATCGTTCCGCGGATAAACGCGCCGACCATCGTCCGGACGAGCATCGGGTCGTCGCCGTAGGACCGGGTGTTGATGACGGGGTTAAGAGGATTGTCATTGATATCGGCAACAGGGGCGTAGTTCTGATGTATGCCGATCGTGCGGGCTTCCACAGCCACCACCCTTCCCATCCGGTAGGCATATTCTGCGTTCCGGGTGGCTCCGAGCGCCATCGCGTCGGGGAATCGTGTCCCCCGCCGTACGCGCATGGCGATCCCCCGCTCAAAGTCGGATGCGACAAGGAGCGGCACACGCGCGAGCGACTGGAGCCGGTTGAGAAGGACCGCCTCCGCATAGACATCACCCTGCGCCATGATGACCCCCCCGATCTTCCGCCCCGAAACAAGACGCGCCAGACGCTCAAAGAGCTCACTGTCGGTGCTGTAGTAATGCCCGAAGGCACGCACCATCACCATCTGTGAAACCTTCTCCTCGAGCGTCATGGAGGCAAGAAGAGAATCGACGGCCCCCGGTGTTGGCCATTCGGCCGGGAGAGCGGGCGGAGATATCGGGGGGCGCTGATGGGATTGTGTCGAAAGCGATGAGGAAGGGGGAGTGCAGGAGCACAACAGAATCGAGAGGATCGGGAGCGCCGCCGCGACGGAAAGGAGTGTCCTGCTCACGCGTCAGTCCCCCTTCAGGCCGGCCATCGCCAGCAGGAGGGCACCGTGCGTCGGTCCATTCATGGGAGCGCGGAATTCAACCGCGGGGGAGGCTTTCTTTATCTCCTCGGCAAGCATCCGCGCGTAAACAGTGTCATGGTCGATGAGGCCGCCGATCATTACCACTCCCGTCCCCCCCTGCAAACCAAGCCGGTCGACTGCCGTGACAACCTGGACGGAGAATTCCCGGGCGGCGAGGCCAAGTATCCCCAGAGCGACCGGGTCCCCGGCCTCCGCGGCATCGAAAACCACGGGTGCGATAGAGGGAATATCGAATTTCTCCCTGTAGATGGCGGCGATAATGCGTTCGCGGGTTTCGAGCCCGAACCGGGAGGAGATGGAAACACGTAAACGGCCGGCCTCCCCCCTTCCGTCAATTTCCCTCGAGACAGCCCTGAGGGCTTCCAGGCCGATGAAGTAACCGCTCCCTTCATCTCCGATCACTCTTCCCCACCCGCCGATCGAAAGCGTCTCACCGTCCGGAGTTTTCCCCATGACGACGGACCCCGTCCCGGCGACCGCGACCACTCCCGGTCCCCCGTTGAACGCCCCCTCAAGCGCGATACGTCCGTCGGTCTTAATAGAAATGGGGAGGGACGGATGACCCATCGCGTGCAGGCGGGCCTGTATCGCCTCGGTCAGGACCTGCCGGTCCCTTTCGGCGCCCGCGCCGGCAAGACCCAGGACCACGGAACCGATTTCTGCAACGGAGCGCCCGGCGGTCCGCGCAAGAGTTTCGATCAGCCCGGCAAGATTCCGCGCGGCGTTGTCGATTCCGATGACATTCTGGTTCGATCCGTCCCCCCGCCCGCTGGCAAGGAGAGTACCGGTGCTTTCCGCGAGGAGACCCGTGGTCTTCGTACCGCCGCCATCAGCTCCGAGTACAAGCGCTTGATGTGTCATTGATGCTATTTCAGAAGCTCGAGTTTGGTTGTCTTCACGTAACGCATACCACCCCCGGGATCCGAGGCGCTCAGGCGGGCAAAGTATACGCCGCTCCCGATTGAACCGGCGTTCCATGTGACTGAATGCGACCCGGCCTGCACCGACCCGTCGACGAGCGTGGCAATTTCCCGACCAAGCAGATCGAACACTTTGAGCGTGACGCGCGCATCGGCCGGCAGGTGATACATGATCACCGTCGACGGGTTGAACGGGTTGGGAAAATTTTGGTCCAGGGCATACCGACCGGGGATCGCGCCTGCAGGGGGACCGACGGAGACTATTACTGCCTTTGCGATCTGCAACTGATCGATCACGACCGTTCCGGAAGAGGCGCTCGTTCCCGGAAGGTAGCGGAGCTGGAATCCGTCGAACCGCATCTGGCCGCCGAGCGTCGGACCACCGAGCCATACCCCCACGGAATCATTGGCAAGGTCCCATTCGAGAAGCCTCCATCCGACCCAGCTGAGCGGGTACCAGCGGCTCACTTTGTGGTTTTGCGCCCGTCCCTCCGGGTACACATCGACGCTGTCTTCGATGCCGAATCTGAACTGGCTGTTCCCCCCGTCAGCGAACACGTACGCCTCGAGCACCGTCCCAAGCTTCTGCCACTGAAGAGCTCTCTGCGGAGCGAGCGTGTCGAGCGGGACGCGGAGGAGCCACCCGGAGGCGGTCGTGTCCCAAAGGAACGAAAGCGCCGCGGCCCCGGGGTCGATCTGGATTCCGGGGTAGACGGAGCCCGGGACGAATGAGAATGAAGCGGTGTCAACGCCCGTCGTGTAGCGCGTGGCCATCGGTTGCTTCCACTGAACGGGCGGAGTGTCGAACGAGTCAATCGTCGCGGTGAGGCGGGAAGAGGGCCCGACGGAGAAGCTCCAGGTGACCGGAGACGTGTTCGGGATCATGTTCCCCGCCATGTCCTTTACGCCGCTCACGCGGACGATATACGACCCCCCGGGTTCCAGCGGTGAGGAGACAAACAGATTCACCCCCCCCTTTCCGGAGGCCTCATAATATTGAAGCGTTCTCGAAAGGACGCCGCCGCCGACCTTTCCGATCGCAAAATTGCTCACGAGGACGGTCGCAGGATTGAGGGGTTCGTCAAACGTAATATTCACGGAGTGGAAAGGGGTCGCAACAGTCATTGCGGAATCAGGATAGCGGCTGACGATCCTCGGAGGATCAACGCGGACCAGTTTCGTCCGGAAGTGAAGTACGAAAGGGTTCCCCGGCGCACCTGCCCCCGTCCCGTCAATTGGCTCCCCGGACTGGCTGTGCGCATTCGTATCAACCTTGACGGTAAAGCTCACAAGGAACGGAAGATGAGACGCGGGGGAAAACGTCAGGGCCGTGTTGTTCGGATCCCAGGCGAGGCTCCCCGTCACGGAGGGGGTAATCGAAAATGCCGCGCGAACGGTGGCGGTGTCCATGCGGGTGGAAAATCCTATTTTCACCGGGAGCGTGGGGAGGACGGACGTATCGTCGTTCGCCGGGGATGTGGAGAGGACAATCGGAAACCCGGTGGATTCCAGCCCCCTGTCAGCAAACACCGTCGCGCCGGATCCCACGGTGACCTGGACAGAATCTGTTTTATATCCGGGGGTCTCGAAACGAACTGTGTAGGAACCTGCGGCAAGACTGTCGAACATGTAGAACCCGTTCCTGAACGAGTCACCGTTATAGACTCTGTTCAGCGGGAGGAGTCTGACGCGCGTGCCATTGAGCGGATTGCCCCCCGCAATATCGGATTGTGTCCCGGCGATGATGCCGCGGGGATCAGCAGGCACCCCGAAATACTGCATGAACGCATTCCGAATAGCGTACGCCTCCATCTTGTGGTAGTCGTTGTTCAGAAGCCTCCGGCACTCGGGCAGGACGTCGTGGAATGAGCCCTCAGAGAGCTCTCCCGGCATCACCAATCCGCTCAGAACGCCAAGAAAGAATCCCTCGAAATCGTAGTCCAGAGCAACGATCGAACTCGTGGTACGCAGCTGATTCCTTATGAGCGGGCTGAGGAGAGCTGACAGTGCGGCGGCCTGGGGAGAAGAAGCCCTGTGTGCCGACGTGTCCTCTCTCATGAGCACAAGCGTATAATTGGCAACTCCGTTAAATGCGTTGCTGTGTATGGAGTGGAACCAGTCCACATTGTTGGCATTCGCGAGCTGCCACCGTGCGCTGAGACTGGGCTCATCGTCCGGGCCGGGATACGTGGTATCGTTCGAGGTCCGGGTCAGTATGACGCTCGCCCCCTGCTGCCAGAGGAGCTGCCTCAGGAGAAGTGCCTTTTCAAAGTTACTCTGCGACTCCCAGAAATTGACCCCGGGATCGGGGACGACATTCCGGTCATCGCTGTTGTGCCCGCCATGACCCGGATCGATGCAGAATTTCAGCCCCGTAAGATCTGTCCGCTGGGCATGCGATGAGGCCGCACAGAGAGCGCCGATACAGAGGAGAATCACCAGCCGCTTCATCGCGGTACCACGCCGTACGTGATCACGAGGATCTCACCTTCCAGTGTGCTGCAGACAATCGCGTCATCCACAGGAGAGCACTGCGGGTACATCTCCATGGTGTGCGGAGTCGATGTGAGGTTCCCGCTCATCTTCCCGTCGGGAGAAACGTATGCAATCTCAGATGAACGTATCGCATGGCCGTCGTCGCTGTCCGCCATGTAGATAAGCCACCTGCCGTCGCGTGTCCAGACGGGAGCATCGCGCCTCCCGATCCGGACGGCATGACTCCCGTCAACATCTGAAACAAATGTGCCCCGGTCCATCTCATAGGCCGACAGCTTTGAACCGTCGGGGGAGAGAGAAGGCCAGACGTAGCTCCCGTTGCCGAGAGGATCGATGAACGACTTCACGCCATCACGCAGGATCGCAATCTTGGTCTCTTCGATTCCGAGTATCGACACCGTACCGGCGGGCTGCACTCCGGCAGTCACTCCCTGCAGCCGGTTGCCGACGGAATACACAACATCGGACAGGATGAATGAAGGAAGCGAGATCGACTTCCCGGACGCAAGAATGGTCGGGCCACCGCCGGCGACATTTCCGACCAACGCCTCCTGCAGGCGTTCCCCCGGGAGAGGACCGGAGAGCGTCCGGCGCCAGGCAATCCGTGCCCCGTCAGGAGATATCGTGAACCCGTAGCCTGATCCTCTGTCTGATGTAATCCGGACGGTCTTCCCCCCGACGATCGAGTACGCCCAGATGCCGTCGAAATCCGATGCCGTGTAGAAGATCGTCTTTCCATCGGGAGACCAGCGGGGCTGGGACCAGGAACGCGACCTTTCCAGCGGGAGCGTCTCCACTTTGAGTAATTTCAGCTGGGCAGGACTCAGGAGCGGGAGAAGACAGAGGACCAATGCAATCGCGCTACGCATATCCACTACTCCAGGGGTGAATACCAATATAGGGAAAACCGGAGTGGGAGGCCTCTCAGCCCCGGTCTTCTGTGACCTTTTTGAGCTCCCGGACCATTTCAAAGAACTCCGCAAGCGTCATTTCGCGCAGGAAAATCATGCCGCGCGCCGCGCGAAGCCGGGGATGCCCGTTCTTAAGGAAGAAGTCTTTCCCCAGGATCGTCTTGATCATCCCGTACTGGCCAACCTGGATCTTTTGCGCGAGCTCGGAGAACGGACCATCGTGCTCGTAGCTCGGGAACGACGCCGCGCTCTGCGAACCGAAGCAATTCATGAACGCGGTGTGCAGCATCGTGATCGAGTTGATCGAAACCGGGACAAACAGGTTTGCCTCAGCGGGACGGAAGCGATACCAGACGTTCCGGTAGCCCCAGACCCGGAGCGTCGAGTCGCCGCTCTCCTTCTCGTAGAGCTTCAGGGCTCCGGCAACGGCCTGGAGGGCTTTGTAATGCGTGTCTGGCCCGCTCCCTTCCGGATCGAACGCGACCGAGACGACGTTGGGCCGTACTTTCGATATCAGCTCGAATATCGGGACGACGTCCCTGTGAACTTCGGGTTCCGGCGAGAATATGTCCCCCGTATAGAATCCGAGACGAAGGGGATGGATGGCATACGATTCGATACCAAAATACGCCCAGAGGAGCTCGACTTCCCATTCGCGGGTCATGCCTTTGAGGAGCTGGACATGCTGGGGGTCCTTGGCGCCGCTGTACTGCGAGCGGCAGTAGGCGATCAACTCCTGCACCCGGTTGCGGAGCGTGTGGAGGTCGTGCGTCTGGAACAGCCCGACCAGGTTGCGGAGAAGGCGCCGCGATTCCGCTTCGTCCTTCATCTCCTGGCTGTTCGCGGCAGCGCCGTCAAGATAGAGGTAGACGTCCTCCATCCGCGCGGCGTTCTCATGCGTGTCGAAGTACCCCTGCGCCAGGAGAGCGAACAGCGTGCCGGTCTCAAGGTGCTCCTCGAGCTTCCCGAGGATGGACAGAAAATAGGGATTCGAGACGGATGTGAAGCCGGAGGTCAGATTTGCAAAATAGTGCTTGTTGCTCGGATCGCGCACCAGGTGATAGATGTGCGCCAGGTAGGCCAGCATGATATCGTCGTGGTGGGGCTCGGTGTGAAGGAACGTCGTGTCCGACACGTGTTCCAGCCCCTTCTCGATCTTTTCCATGATCCTTGTGCGCGCCTCCGCGGCGAGCTCAACGGGTTTCTTCCCGCTCTTCCGGAGAAGCTCCGACGCAAACCGGTCGGTTTCGAAATCCTCCGTCGTAAGCTGCACGAGCTGCTTGTTCCGGGAGAGTGCCAGGGTCGTCACTACGTCTTCCGAGCGTTCCGGGGTGAGCGCGGCTTCCTTGTGGAAATCCTCGAACCGCCTCTCCGTAAGCTGGCTGGCCGCTCCCCGTGTGAGATAGAACCGGGCGTTCGGAAGATCCTGCAGGACCGACGCGGGGTACTGCGGTCCTTTTTCGTGTTCGACGGCGAGCCTGACGATCGCCGCCTTGGCGTCGCCGGCGGCGATGATGATCGCGACGGCCGACGGGTTGTAGGTGATCGTCGCAAGTCCAATCGTGATCACAAGCCGGGTGCGGGAGATTTCGATCCCCCCCAGGTCGGTCGCAGCGGCCGCCTGCGTCTCGTAGTTTGTTCCGGTGAGGCGCGTCACCGAGTAGACGCTCGAGCCCCGCACGTTAAACGCAATATGCCCGTCCGGCCCGATGCCGCCGAGGAAGAACCCGATCCCCCCCATCCCGCGGATCTTCGTTTCGTATTCCGAGCAGAATTCATCGACGCGGTTGATCACGTCTTTCTGCAGGAGCTCAAGATCCGACCGGCACTGCCTGACGCGGAGCGAAAGATCGACGATGCCGTTGGGGAACACCTCTTCCATCGTCTTCCCCGGCGGAAGACCCAGGGAGGTCGCATTGATCAGGAGCGCCTTTGAGGGGGAAAGTCCGAACCCGTTTATATAATACTCGTTGACGTACCAGTGGAAACTATTATGCTGCGCCGCATTGATGGGGTAGAACTCGTCGATCTGGACAAAGCTGAGCGACCGCATGTCGGGGGGCTTCGTCCCCTCGATGCCGGCGCTTTCCAGGAGAGACTGGATGTCGCGGGTCTCCCACCGCTCCAGAATGCGGGTCACCCACTTGATAAAGTGCTCAGGCGTCTTCCCCGTGGGGAGCGATATCACGCCGCCGGGATTCTTTATGACCCATTCGATAAAGCGGAGTGCGGTGAGCTTCCCGAGCATGGGGAAGTTCGGCACCTCCACGATCCCGATTTTCTCGGTCGGCGTGTAAATCGGTTTGCGTCCGCTCCGCTGGAGCTCGATCTCTTCGATACGGGATCTTCCGTCGTACTGCCTGAGGTTCACCATAGAGTCCGTCGTCTTACTCCTTTGTTGTGATTTTCCATTCCGCCGGGAGCCCGGAGAGCCACCGGGCAAAAAACGCCTGCGGGACCTGATCGTGTTCGACGTTCGCCGGCGTCATGGCCCAGCGCGATCCCGCGGCGGCTACGCTCGCAGCGACATCGGCATGTTCCTTCGCCAGGTGATCGGTGTACGCCGCCCTGATTATCCCCTTTCCCTTCAGGAGCCAGTCCCGGAAGTATTCGTGCTGCCCGTACAGGGCGTCGAAGAGAAACACGTGGGTGATCAGGTCCGACATCCCCCCCCGGTCCAGCACAAACCCGGCGGGACGGTAGCCTCCGCTGTGGGCGGTGAGGATCACCCGGGCCACTTTTGCCGACGTCACGATTTTCTCCCGATTCATTGTCGCCATGACGTCCTCCACCATGCGGCGGAAGCCCCCCTCATCCTCCATCTTCCCGTCAAAAGAATCCCTGGCACGGTACGGCCCCTGCGGGATGACAAGGAGGGCATTGATTTTCTGAGCGATCATCGCCTGGGGGAGGAGATACTGTTCGAGGACGCCGAGGTTGTCGTTCATGTGCCCGTGGAAGTGCACGATGACGTTCGCCCCCCTGTCCGTCTCACGGAAACCGTCCGGCACCACGACGACGATACTGCTGTCGGCATAATGGGGGAAGTATGGATAGACTGTGCCGTCTCCCCCTTTGTAGCCGTCCCTCCTCCCGGGGTGGGGAAACGGGGCGGCCGGGGACCGGTAGACGGCCCAGCGTCCCCCCTTAAATGTCGTCCAATCCACTTCGGAGGTGTTGACATTCCCCCTGTCGTAGCCGGTCATCCCGGTAAACTGGTTCCAGACCGCACGGGCGGCGTACGCACCGAGGAGGACGCCGGCGTTGGCGGCGTCGTCCTGGTGATCCGGAGATTTGTCCACAAACACGGCGATAGCAAATTTCACCCTGTCTGTCAGAACAAGGGCGATGTCCCCCCTGGTTTCAGTGATGCTCCCCGTTTTGTGCGCCACGGCGAACGACGTGCATTCCCCCTGAGGGAGGAGCCGCGGGACCATGTCGTTGTAGAACTGGTTTTCCAGAATGCCGATCATCGCGGCGCAGGAGGCGGAATCGGCGAGAGTCCCGTTATAGAGCCGTTCCATGAGGAGCACCATGTCTTCCGGCGTCGATACGCCGACCCCGTAGCGCATCGCCTCCGGGGTCTCCTGTTTCGTCTCGAGCGTGAAGAGGCGGTTGAGTATCCGGGTATTTTTCAGGCCCTGCGACACGAGAAAATCGTTGACCTTCCCCAGGCTCGCGGAAAGCGCGGGGGCGAGGCGGTCGAGCACCAGGTTGGTGGCGGTGTTATCGCTCATCGTGATCATCAGCGTCACCGCATCGCGGAGCGTGATCGCGGCGCCGTCCGCCATGAACTGCAGGATTCCCGAGCCGGGCTTTTTGTCTTCATGGCGGAGCGTGATCCGGACATCAGGATCAATCTCCTTCTTCCGCACCAGATCGAAATACGCCGTCATCACGGGGAGTTTGATCGTGCTGGCGGTGGGAAAACGGTCCGTGGCGTTGTAGGAAACCGTTTCCCCCGTCGCCAGGTTCTTCGCCATAAGCCCGAGGTGCCCGCCGAAGCGGGCATTGAGGGCACGCAGCTCGGCGGTGATGTCAGCACGGAGCGGCGCCGATCCGCAGAAGCAAATCATCATGAGGAGCGGAAGAGTCCGCACACCGCCACACCTGCGCCCCGAGCGTTCAGTCTCACGTGCCATCGGGAGCTCTCCGGTCGGTCAGACCTTGATAAACCACTTCCTCTTCCACATCGCCCAGACGACGAGGTACATCACCAGTATGAACGCCACCGCGAAGAGTGTCGAGGCATTCACCGGGCTGAAATATGGCACAAAGAGATTGTTATAGATCAGGCCTTTAAGCGTCACAGGATTGCCGTCGGAACCGGTCACCTTGATGAGCGTGATGAGCCGTCCGACGATGCCCGAGAGGACGAACACCGCGATCGCGTTCATCCCGTAAATGACGAAGGGACGCGCCCACTTCGTGTGCCCCTTCACATCCATCAGCCAGTAGAACATGCTGAAGCAGACAAGCGCAAAGCCCCCCATGAATATCACGTAGGAAGGGGACCAGAGGTTCTTGTTGATCGGGAACCATATGTCCATTATGGCACCCGCGAGGAGGAAGAAATTGCCGAAGACAAACATCCATGCGGTCTTTTCCTCGCGCGAATAGGCTGTGCGGAGCCAGTGACCAGTAAGTATTCCCAGGAGTGTCGTCGCGATCGCAGGGACGGTGCTGAGGATCCCCTCGGGATCGAACCCGGGAGCCGGCGCCCCGCTCCAGGTGTGTCCGGCAAGAAGGTTCGAGTCGATGTACCAGGGGAGACACCCGGTCGGCTGGAGAACTCCCGGGCCGAACCCGGGGACGGGGATCAGCATGACCGCCGCCCAGTACGAGGCGAGGAGCCCGATGACCCACCAGATCTGGGCCCGGAGGCCCGTGTAAAGGAAAATCGCGCTCGCGATGAGGTAACAGACCGCGATCCTCTGGAGGACGCCCGGGATGCGCCAGGTGGCAAGCGAGAAATTCCCCCATATCACCCCGAACGGGAACCCGCTCAAAAAGAGGCCGAGTGCGAATATGATCACGGCACGCCGGAGGACGTGAAGGAGAAGCTTCCCCCTGTCCTCCCCGTGCTCCTTCCTTTTCGCGAACGAGAGCGTCATAGCGACGCCGACGATCCAGAGAAAGAAGGGGAATATCCAGTCGGTGAATGTCCAGCCGTTCCACCGCGCATGTTCGAGCTGCGGGTAGATGGCGTTCCAGGATCCGGGATTGTTGACGAGTATCATTCCAGCGATCGTTGCGCCCCGAAATGCGTCAAGGGACTGGAGGCGGGAAGAGGAATCGGTAATTGTGATAGGGTTATGGTATCCAGGGTGAAAAGATGAGATTGCTTCGCTTCGCTCG
>DASVIU010000139.1:0-1723 GCA_036386275.1 Bacteroidota bacterium
AGATCCCCGCGATGGAATCGGGCGCCATACACCTGATCTCGGGCGAGCAGGCACAGGTAACCCCCTTCGCGCAATCGTTCCTCTCCGTCGGAGGGATACTCGGCGTGGCGGCATGGCTCCTGCAAAGAAGGGACTTTTAGGCGGTCTTCCTCTCCCCCACACCGATTGCTTCGCTCCCCAATTCTCGTTACATTGGGGTGATCGTCAGCACCGACGGCCCGGACAGACTGTTTCCGCGTCTCTGCATGCCGTTACATCCTGCACGGTCCTTTCCGTTCTCTTCAACCCCAGGAACCATTCCACTTCAAAGCCGGGCCTCAGGGCCGCGGCGAAAGCGGCGCGCTCCGGCGGCGGACAGAGGATTCTCGAGACATCAAGGATCAGACAATGGCTGAAAAATTGAAATTCGAAGACCTGGAGTCCTCCATCGGAGCGAAACACAAGGCAGATGAAAAATTCCAGGCGGTGGGAGTCATCGGGCTGGGCGTCATGGGTCACGGCATCGCCCAGACCGTTGCAGGGGCGGGGATCGAGGTGATCGGCGTGGAAAAGAACGCCGAGAGCCTCAAGGCGGGCATCAACGGGCTCTCCCGGGCGATGGACATGGAGATCAAACGGTGGGGGATGACGTCGTCGGAGAAACGAGCCGTCCTCAGCAGGGTGCGAGGCACGACCGACCTTGCGGAGCTGCGGGGGTGCGACATCATCATCGAGGCGGTCGACGAAAATCTCGAGCTCAAGCGGCAGCTCATCGAAGCCTTTTACTCGGTGGGGAAAGAGGACGCAGTGTTCATCTCCAACACCGCCACGCTCTCTCTGAGCAAGCTCTCCCAGTCAAGCAGGCGTGCCGACCGGATCATCGGGATGCATTTCCTCAATCCCGTCCCGCAGACTCCGCTCGTGGAAATTGTCCGCGGGATGAACACGTCCGACGAGACATTCCAGCTCGTGAAGGCCTTCGCACGCAGGATCGGCAAGACTCCGGTGGAGGTGTTCGAATACCCCGGTTTCATCACGACGCGCACGATACTCCCGATGCTCAACGAGGCCATGCATGTCCTCATGGAAGGGATCGCGCGGGCCGAAGACATCGACATCGCAATGAAACTCGGGTACGGGATGCAGATGGGACCCCTTGAGATGGCGGACTCCATGGGTCTGGACGAAGTCCTGATGTGGATGGAGACCATGTACCACGAGCTGGGAGAATCACGCTTCCGGCCCTGCCCCCTCCTCCGCCGGATGGTGAGGGAGAGGAAACTGGGGAAGAAGGTGGGGGAGGGATTCTTCAAGTACAACCAGGACGGCAAAAGGCTATGAACATTCTCGTATTGAACTGTGGCAGCTCATCCGTCAAGTACCAGATGATCGAAGCCGGGCAACGGAAGACACTCACGCGCGGGAGCGTGGAACGGATCGGCATGAGCGGCGCGACGCTCAGCAATCTGCGCCACGACGGAGACGAAATCCGCATCGCCGGTGAGATCGTCGATCACACGCAGGCCATCGAATACATCCTGGCGGTCCTCCTGAGCAAGAACCACGGCGTCATCTCCGACAAAGGGGAGATCCGTGCCGTCGGCCACCGCGTGGTGCACGGAGGGGAAACGTTTTCGGGTTCCGTCCTGATCACGGACGAGGTTACCAAGATCCTTCGCGATAATATCGAGCTCGCGCCTCTCCATAACCCCCATAACCTCCGTGGGATCTCGGCGTGCGACGT